>CAZWFM010000050.1:0-9818 GCA_964633185.1 uncultured Bacteroidales bacterium
CTTCTCATCAAAAGGCACGTCTGTTGGGCATCTTAATAAGTCAGGTGTCTGTAGGATTGAATCCAATTTGATCAAATTTGCTCCAAACACCCCTGCAGTTTGCAATGCACTTGCTTAATTTATCGTTTCAATCATTCTATGGCGATCATATTCTTATGATCGAAGCGAAAGATGCAATCCTTATTCAGATCTGGTCACATACATTGCTGATCTGCTATCATTTCCGGCTTACTCACCTAAATAGTTGCACAACAATTCTGCTCCATGCTTACTTCTGTAAAAAGAGTGTTTACCTGACGATAACCAAAAGAACTCTATCTTTTTTTACTTACTTATAAATGTCCTTTTGAATATAAATAACCTTCTGATTATTCATTTCTAAAACAATCTTAATCTCCATTTAGAATTTGTAAGGTTTTGGACACCAAAACCAACACGGTTCTTTATCGGGACACCTTCATTACAGGCAATTCAATTGTGTGTCAATCCTGCTCTATCTTATGCATATACAGTTTCCTCATAGTACTATTGGCAATGGCTGAAGCTGCTTTTCTTGGCAACAATCGGGTAAGTATAAAATAGCTTGTGCGATTCACAAGTCCGGGTATAAAAAGTGTTTTCCTGCCTAACTTTTTAAGTGCTTCCTCTGCTACCTCACCGGGCTTCATTACTGCCGGTTTGAATAGTCCATAGCGTGGCTGTGTTTCCAGGTAGGCTGGTGTTGCAGTTGCTCCGGCAATACAGGCCATCACATCTATATTGTAAACCTTAAGCTCATAATGCAGGGCTTCGACCAGATTCCAGGCAAAAGCTTTGGTGGCCGCATAGGGTGCCACAAGATTTAAAACGAAGATACTTAAAAGAAAAGGTTTAATTAATTACTGAATTTCTTCTTGTAATCCTTCTTAATCATCTCTTGAATCGAACCTTTTAATGCATTAAATTCATTAAAAGCAGTAGGCGTACTTTTATGCTTTTTAGTTTCAAAAATTATCTTTCCATCAGCATTTATAAACTTGCTTGATGTATAAAGCGCATAAGTAGTTACTCGGAACTTTTTAATGCATTTTAGTTCAATTATAAAATCAGACTCTTCCGGGGAGTTAACAAGTACCCAATAACCATATTCTGTTAAACCATCATGTAAGTATTTTAATCCTTCTTTTGAGATTTCATCGTCAGCACTTAAAAACATTTTATTCCCTTTCTTTGCCAATATTGATATATCCGTTGATGTCGAAATATCATTTTTAGGAATTGAATGATAAGGCTGGGCAACAGCCGAACTAATAATAAGGCAATAAGCAATAGTAGCTAATAATTGATTTTTCATAGTTTTATGTTTTTGAGTTTTTCATTCTTTGGATGAATTTTTTTTATTCTGGTTCTGTTTTACCAGGAACTGAGTCAACATAGCTTCTAATAATCTCAATTTTAAATTGCATATATCAGCATTATCATTATAAACTTATAAAATTAGAAGTCTGCAATCAAGTTAATGTTACAAATAAACAATAAATGGTTTGAATAGCAAATAAACAGGTACAAACAAGGAACTCCTGACGGTCTATTAATAATACTCCACACCCATTTCATTCGGCTCCGCTCCGTAAAAAGCATGTTGCCTAAGGTTTAAAATGAAAACCAGCCTCTTTCACCCATCGAAGCCTTGGCGAAGGTAGACACTCACTCATAACCTGCATTCAATAAATCAATGCTCAAGGAAATGAATACCCATCAGACTATTTAAATCCAAAGCAATCTTAACACTTGCCCGCAGGAACACTGACCAAAGCGTTAGCATCAGCCGTACTGAAAAACGGATATCAAATCCGGCACAGTCAGCATACCGGTGAAATTGGTTTTACTACCACGCACTTTGCATTGTTGAGAAAAACTTCGTTTTGATACTTCTGTGTCTCTGCTGTAAAGTAGTTTATTTTTACTATTCTATTGTTTACATCGGGATAATTGAATAAATTGCTATAAACATACAGATGATATGAGAACATTAATTCTATTCTTCTTATTTGGATTGTTTACTAACATTTGCTACTCCCAGGCAGATGCAAGTATCAATGACAAACGAAACATATACGACGAAAAAGGGGATTATTACTTCGGTAAAAAAGACTTTAAGAAAGCAATAGTCTATTACAATATGGCCTGGAAAAAGGATGCTGATAATTATTATTCCGTCCTTAGAAAGGCAGAAGCCTATACATCATTGGAATTATACGATCAGGCAGCCGAATGTTATCGTATTATTTTTAATACCGATTTGTTTATATCCAATGAATATCGGTTGAAATTTGCTAATGTATTGCTTAAAAATAAAGACATTAAAGGTTTTGAGTATTGGATGGGTAAGTATAATGAAATTGTTTATGACGAAACCAAACGCGAGAACTATATTAGTTCCGAAGAGGTCAGAGTGAAAATGTACAGGGATTCTTCTGTTGTAATTGTCGAAAATGAGAGTATTTTAAACACTGAAGAGTCGGAAATAAGTCCTTTTGTCTATCAGGATCAACTGGTATTTGCTTCCACCAGGAAGAATTTATCCGGCAGCAAAGGGAGCGACGATTACGATCTGTTTTCAGTAAAATACCTGAAGAATGGTCAATTAGGAAGGCTAAACAGGTTTAACAGAAGCCTGAATTCCGACCGGAACGAAAGTTCGGTTTATATATCCGGGAGTAAAAACAGACTATATTTTACCCGAAGCACATCAACTCATTCAAATCTGAAAACATATGTAGCCGGCATTCCGTCCGGTGTTTTTGATATGCCGGATATAAATGAATTGGTAATTGATGGTTTTAACAGTATTGGCCAAGCATCATTGAATCGCGACGGTACGAAACTATTTTTTGTTTCGGATGCTCCGGGCGGTTCAGGCGGACTGGATATATATTTCAGTGATTTGGTCGGTGGTAAGTGGAGCAAGCCAAAAAATATGGGTGTTAACATCAATTCCGGCAAAGATGAAATGTATCCCTATGTGTTAAACGATACAATACTCTATTTCACATCGGCAGGCCATGATGGTTTTGGAGGCCTGGATCTGTATTCTGTCCACCTGAACCAGGAAAACGGCTCCCCAAAAAACCTTGGCAGTAAAGTCAATTCAAACTTTGATGATTACAGTCTTTCATTCTCACCCGGAGGGTATACAGGTTATTTTTGTTCAAACAGGCCCGGGGGCTTTGGCAAAGAAGATATTTACCGTTTGCAACTTCTGGACCTTAAGATAAAATATGCTGCCTACCGGCCAAGGCTAAAAACCACCATGGAAGAGGGCAAAATAAACCTTTATCTGAGTGATGGTAATGAATATAATATTGCTTCCGAAGATCATACAGGTTTTAATTTTAGTTTTCAGCCCGAAGAACATTATAAAATGGTCATTCAGCATGAGAATGTTCTGGCCAATAACATAATCAATAACGATAAACTGTCTGCAGATCAGAGAAGAAAAGAATTTCTTAATCCTAAACCCATTGAAAGAACGGATATCAGACTTCAGCCAGGCATAAGGTATCAGTTTATTGCAGGAATGAAGCCGATTGGAAATGATTATAAAAATGATCTGAATGAATTGTCAAAAGTCTACCAAAATCCCACCAGCAGTACTATTGACCTGACAGTATTAGCAAAAGAACTCCTTTTAACAGAGGGTGAAATATATACTATACGATTTGTAAAAGACGACATTCAGGGCAATAAGGCCAAAGGAGAATCGAGCTTATTCATTAACGACAAGACAATACCTGTTTCCGGAAGATCCTTTTTTATCGTTTTACCTTTGGATATTCAAGTGAATTTTAATATTAAAACCGACATTGCTCATTTCAAAGAGAATTTTAGTCCTAAAAAGGTTGGTACCGTGAAAGTGGATGCAACTCCGGTTTATAAAAAAGAGGAGTCCGTAACAACGTCGGAGGGATTCCCTATTCTTGTTAATACAGAATCTTTTAGCGATGCATCTAAGAAGATATTGGCTAAGGAACTTGCTATAATTCCCGGCACAATGTATATTCTTTCTCTGGCTAAAACAGATCCTGAAACAGGTAAAGATCAGGAAATAGTTATTCCTTTGACCAAAGGTGTAAAATACAATCTCGGCACTGAAGTTCAGTCAAAAACCGAATATAACAAGGTACTTGCACAAATGACAGCAGAACAGGCAGGGAATGAGAATCCCAACGAAGAACTGATTGATATATCGGTATTATCAAAAGAACTGGATATAATGTCGGAAGAAGACATAGTGTTTAACCTTATGCCTGCAATGAAAATTGCTTCGCAAGCTACCGGAGCCAAGGATGTACTCACAACTCTGGCCGTTGATGGCAGAAAATATTTTATTACAAGTTTTCAAAAGTTGCAGGTGAACCTGAATCTTGATCAGAACAAAAAGGTTAATATTCAGACTGATTTAGCCTATGTTAAGGAAAACTTCGAACCTTCGACTATTGCCATTAAGGTAGATACAACATCATTCAATAAAGACATCATTACGGACCCTGTATTTGATGTTATTGTTGTCAATTTTAATTTGGATGAATATTCAATCAGGCCTGATGCAAAAAGTATACTTGAAGATAAAGTTATTGAGGTATTAAAAGGCGATAGCCGACTTTATGTAACCATTAAAGGGTATACCGATCCCCTTGGTGATGAAGCATACAATGAAAAATTGTCCAGAAATCGCGCCCAGACAGTAAAAGACTTTCTGGCCCGCAACGGTATCGGTGAGAACAGAATTCGAACCTTCTCCTATGGTGAATCATTGTCGCTTAAAGATGGCGTGAACTGGGAAGATTTAAGCGAAGCTGAACTTCAGAAGCACCGTAAAGTTGAGATCGTGATTTATTTACCAAAGTAAAAGACTCCTTCGCCTGGCTTTGGCAGGCAGGTCCTCTTACTTCGAAGCGGAGGCTACACCGTTTAAGCTAAATTTACTCCCGACTGGTAAATTAATTACCTGATGTATTCAGCGTAATTCCTTGTTTGCTAAAGTTTCATTACAACGATTGCACCTTTTGATCTGTCAGTGATATATAAGAGACCGTTATTTATAGCAATACCTAAAGGTTCTTTTATTTCAGTAGTAAGTAATTCGTAGTTTCCTGCAGGTGTTAACCGGTAAACATATCCCCGGGAATTTCCTGTTCCTATTTTATAATCCTTTTTATTTGCTGTGAGATATAGATTATCCTTTTCATCCATTGTACCTGCCCAAAACGATTTTGTTTCCTGTTTTTTGCCAATACTATTGAAATCACCACTTTCTTTCACCTTATAAACACAATTGCTTCCGACAAAAAAAAGTGAAGAACTCTTACTTTTAATTAAATCGCGTCCCATAAATGGAACTATTGTTCCATCGTTTTTAGTAAAATATATCGATTCTTTACTTCCTTTGTAAAGGCCATCATAATCGCTGGTTGCAGCATTAAAATGAATTGCATGTATATGATGAATATTTTTTGTACTGTATTGGTCTTCGGGACCATTTGTCACCAGTAATATTCTTTTTTGGATCCCATCCCAGGTCACTCCAAAGGGGAAGTCATCATCTTCCAGCGAAATAGAATACTCGGTGTTCAGGTAGAGTTTTATTACATTTTTATTTTTGGCTGTAATAATAAAACATGCACCGTATTGAGAAGATGAGATCCAAACATTTCCCGTTTCATCAATAGCAACCTGCGAAAGATACTTTGAATGAACGCTTATACCTGCTACTGACAGCGCTTCCACAGGATCCTCTATGCGAACATAAAGTTCTTTTCCCCTGTCAGATGCTATTTTCCAGAGAACCGAACCCTGATCATCGCTGCCGACAGCAAATAAATTGCCATTTTTATCAAAATCAAGACCATAAACATTTCCCAAATCAGAAGCCACAACTTTGGGAATCTCATAGACTTTGTTAAAGGTTTTGGAAGTTTTGGATGATTCAGGGACTTCACTATTCGTTTTGGATATTTCATTCCCTTCAACCGTCGACTTTGCCATACGAAGCATTCTTTGGAAGCCAAAGTCCTGCCTCCGGCTGACAGTAAAATAATCCCGATTTGAGACTTGTAAGGTTCTGAACACCAAAACCAGCAAGGTTCTTTATCGGGACACTAATATGTATCCGTCAGCGGAGGACTTGTACACCGGAGGAGGGTAAGACAACCCAATAAAATTTGTAACCGGAAACGTTTTATGCCTTACGTGTTTCATCTTTGATGCGTTGGATATGCCCGCGGCCTAATCCTTTTACCTCGCAACCAAGCTGAAAATACCGCCGGATATTATCATCCGTTAACACTCCGAAACAATCAATAATGGCGGCTGGCTGGCCTATTTTCTTTATTACTATGTCAGGTTCCAAATTCAGATAGGCTTCATGGCGTACAGCAAAAATAACAGCTTCTGCCCCAGACAGTGCTTTATCTAAATCCTGTTCAACACGGATTTCTTTTAATTTTTCCTGGTTGCGAAAGAATCGGGCTTTACTTTGTCCTACACCGGGATAAGTATCCTGTTGTTCAAATTCCCACCAGTGTTCAACGTAAGGATCATGCACCCTGATTTCAGCACCCATCTCGGTCAGTTTCCTGATTATAATTTCCGAACCGCTGTAACGGGTATCGCCCACATCCTCACGATATGCTGCACCCAGCACCAAAACATCTGCTGATGCAATAGGCTGGCCCATATTACGCAACGCATCACGGGTAAGCTGTCCGATATGTAAACCCCGCGTATCGTTTATATCGATGGCCAGGGGGGTAATTTTAAAGATATCATCCTCAAACCCCAGAATATGTTTATAAGCCCAAAGGCCCAAACCTCCGTCCTTCGGGAGGCAATATCCGCCTATGCCCGGTCCGGGGAAAATAATATTATTGTGCGTGGGTCGTACTTTAATAGCCTGTATTACTTTGATCAGGTCTACGCCATTGCGCTCGGCATACAAACTCCATTCATCCAAAAAAGCGAGAATGGTTGCCCGGTAACTGTTTTCAACAATTTTAGATGTTTCCGATTCGATGGGCCTATCCATAACAGTTAAGGGATATTTATCGGTATTCAGCACCTCATTTAAAAATTTGACCACCCGTTCTTTTGCCTCTTTATTGATCCCGCTGCAAACTCGCCAAAAATCACGAATACTGGCTACATAATTTCTGCCGGGCATAACACGCTCGTAACTATGGGCCAACAAAGGATCGGTTTCAATCCCCCGCTTTCTAAATATCTTTTTCATTATCGGGTAGGCAACCTGTTCCGTAGTTCCGGGTGCAACGGTTGTTTCAATCAAAATAAGTGCACCGGGTGGAATATGCTCTGCAATTATACCGATGGAAGCCTCCAGGGCTGCCATATCGGTCAGACCATTACGCACATCACCCAAATCCTCTTTGAGATAATCGCACTGTACATCAACTACAACCACATCAGCCAGCTTCAATACATCATAAGTATAAGTGGCCATTAAAGTTTTTTTCTCGTTAACGCAACGATCAATCATTGGATCAACTTCGGGGTCTTCGGCCTTTACGGGAGAAACACCACGATTGAGCAACGGAATCTTCCAAAAACTTCGAACACTCGGACGCTGCATTCCGATTACAAATTTTGAGGGATTGCCTTTTTTATCAACAGTATCGGCTACAATAGCAGCCATAACTGCACCAACAAATCCTACACCCATAACTACTACAATTTCACGATTCTTAGCTCGTTCTTGTTCAACACGTTTCTTAAGTTTACCGAATTCCGTATTGTACTCTTCAGGTTTTGGTAACGGAAATTTTTCACCGCCGGGACTAATTGAATAACTATCACTCATGATACCTCCATATTTTTAAGATTCTATTGTAATTTGCCAGAAAAAATCAGACTTAATCAGCCTTCAATATACAAATAGTTTAAATTAATTTCATAACCTGAAGAGCTTTAAATACATTCACACCTTTTCCGACCTTGACCTGCATAGCTTCTCATAAAAATGCGGCAAAGGTTTTCGATCGCCTGGCTTTTGTAAGGAAGTGAAGGAGGTTATATCAGATCCAGTGAGACAGATTCTTCAGGAATTTGCGAACATAAGAATTATTGTCGAACCAATCCCGTTAACGGAACGTACCGGGAACAGCAATAATTTTATTTGCCAACGTGCAATTTAAGCTTTGTATGACTGAATAGAATAAGAATACCATAACTTATTGTTTAACACCCTCTGAATACGTTGCAATTTTTTCCCCTTCTTTATCATATTTAGTCCCATTATACATTTGTCCATCTTTCCATTCTCCATTGTATTTATCGCCATTTGCCCAAGTATATGTTCCCTGTCCATTTCTTTTATCCTCCTTAAATTCTCCGGTATATAAATCACCATCCGCCCAGGTATATTTTCCCTGTCCGTGTTTTAGATCATTAACCCATTCTCCAATATATGTATCACCATCCTTCCAGGTGAAGCTACCCTGTCCGTTTCTCATGTCATTTTTCCATTCTCCGATGTATTTATTACCATTTGCAAATGTTTTTTCTCCTTTCCCGTTTTTTACGCCGTCCTTACATTGGCCCACATAGATATCACCATTTGCCCACAGATAGGTTCCATTCCCATCCTGAATGTTATCCTTCCATTTTCCGGCTATAGTTGAAATACCATCGGAATAGGTTGCGACTTTTTCACCTTCCTGATCATATTTTATACCATTATGCATATGGCCATCCTTCCATTCTCCTGCATATTTATCGCCGTTTGTCCAAGTATATGTCCCCTGTCCGTTTCTGTTACCATCCTTAAATTCCCCTCTAAAGGTTTCTCCATCCGCCCAGGTGTAGGTCCCTTGTCCTGTTCTCGTATCATTTACCCAATCTCCGTTGTATTTATCACCATCTGCCCAGGTAAGTGTCCCTTGCCCGTTTTTCATATCATTTTTCCATCCCCCAATGTACATGTCACCATCTGCCCAGGTGAAAGTACCCTGTCCGTTTCTCATGTCATTTTCCCATTCTCCGACATACTTATCTCCATTGGCCCATATTTTTTCTCCCTGCCCGTTTTTTATTCCGTTCCTGCATTCCCCCGTGTATTTGTCACTATTGGCCCACAGGTAGGTTCCATTCCCATCTTTTATATTGTCTATCCATTTTCCGACCAAATTTGAAACACCACTGGAAAAGATCGCTACTTTTTTCCCCTCTTTATTATACTTGGTACCATTATACATTTGGTCCTCTTTCCATTCTCCATTGTACTGATCACCATTTGTCCAGGTGTATTTGCCTTTCCCGCTTTTTTTGTTATCCTGAAATTCACCGGCATATGTGTCACCATTTATCCAGGTAAGAGTACCCTTTCCGCTTCTCATGTCATTTTCCCATTCTCCGACGTATACATCACCATTTGTCCAGGTATATGTGCCGTACCCTTTTTTTATGTCATTTTCCCATTCTCCATCATATTTTTCACCATTTGCCCAGGCAAGAGTGCCCTGTCCGTTTCTTATATCATTTTCCCATTCTCCTTCATATTTATTTCCATTAGCCCAGGTATATGTGCCTTGTCCGTTTCTCATGTCATTTTCCCATTCTCCAACGTACAGATCTCCATTTACCCAGGTAAGAGTACCTTGTCCTGTTCTCATATCATTTTCCCATCCTCCAACATACGTATCTCCATTGACCCATATTTTTTTGCCTCGCCCATTTTTTATACCATTTTCCCATTCTCCTTCGTATATATTGCCATTAGCCCAGGAATATGTACCGAATCCATTTTGGTCGTTATTTCTCCATTC
>CAZWFM010000051.1:0-3314 GCA_964633185.1 uncultured Bacteroidales bacterium
GTTCCGGCATTGTCAAACACATTTTTATAAAAGAGATAATCATCATTTGTTAATCCCATACCTCCGAGAATGATCTTATCGGTTTTTGCTCTTAGGGCCACCATTGCCATCACCTGGTTAAAAGGTTGATCAGGATCTGCAAAAAACGGAATTTTTTGTCCGGATACCAAAGTATTGTTCAGGTCGATACCGGCTATTCCTGTTGCTATCAATTCCGAAGGTTGTTTTCTCCTTACCGGGTTTACTGAAGGGCCGCCAATCTCTCGTTCCTCACCTTCAATTGCAGGACCTCCGTCAATAGGATCGCCATAGGAATTGAAGAATCTACCTGCAAGATCTTCACTTACTTTTAATGAAGGGGCTTTTCCCAGAAAGCTGACTTCAGCATTTGTTGGAATGCCTTCGGTTCCTCCAAAAACCTGTAGGGTAACCATATCTCCAATTATTTTCACTACCTGTGCAAGTTTACCATGAACCACAGCAAGCTCGTCGTAACCAATACCTGTAGCTTTAAGTGAGCAGGTGGCTTTTGTGATCTGGGTAATTTTAGTATATATTTTCTGAAAGGCTTTAGAATCCATTTTTCATTTATTTAGTTCAAGATTATCCGCTATTATGCAATTTGTCTCTCCTTCAGAACTTCTTTCAGTTCCTGTTCGAATTTGTTGAATTTCTCAGATTTAAATTCTGAATAATTCATTTGTTTGTATAAGTTTATTATACGTTTGAAGTAGTTGTCAACTTCGGTAAACGATTCGAAATTGAAGTCTGACCTGCAAATTTCAATGAGTTGTTCAAGCATATATTGCTGACGCTCGATAGGTGTGGACTGATCTATTTTATCAAATGCATCCTGTTGTAAAATAACAAAATCAATAATTTCAGATTTCCAGTATGTAATATGATAATCAACCGGCACACCGTCATCACCAAGAATATTGATCTGTTCGTAAGTTTCTTTTCCTCTTAAAAGAATGGTTTTTGCCTCATTCACCAGGTCAATCCATTTATCAAAAATCTTTTTCCCGACAAAATCAACAAACTCAGGATATTCAAGATACTTTGAATAGCTATCGATCGGATCAATTGCAGGATAGCGTTTGCTGTCAGCACGTTGCTGTGCCAAAGCATAAAAGCATCTTGCTGTTTTTTTGGTCGATTCTGTTACGGGTTCTTTCAGGTTACCACCGGCAGGAGAAACAGTACCTATAAAAGTGATTGAACCGGATTCTCCGTTATTCAGATAAACAAATCCTGCTCTGGAGTAAAAATTGGAGATAACAGCAGGCAGGTCCATCGGAAATGCATCCGGTCCGGGCAATTCTTCAAGTCGGTTCGACATTTCTCTTAATGCTTGTGCCCAGCGCGATGTTGAATCAGCGAGCATTAATATCTTTAAACCCATGGCCCTGTAATATTCACCAAGTGTCATGGCTGTATAAACAGAAGCTTCACGGGCAGCCACGGGCATATTGGATGTGTTGGCAATGATGGTCGTTCTTTCCATTAATTTGCGACCTGTTCTTGCATCCTCAAGTTCAGGAAATTCGGTAAACAATTCCACAACCTCATTTGCACGTTCGCCGCAGGCAGCAACGATCACGATATCTGCTTCGGCCTGTTTCGAGATGGCATGCTGTAATACTGTTTTGCCCGCTCCAAAGGGTCCGGGAATAAACCCTGTTCCACCTTCAACAATCGGATTCAGTGTATCTATTGTGCGGACACCTGTTTCAAGAAGCTTATACGGACGCGGCTTTTCTTTGAATGCAGTAATAGCGACTTTAACCGGCCATTTCTGGACCATGGTCACTTTTATTTCTTTATCATCCTTATCAAGAAGAACAGCAACAGTATCGTTAATTTTATATTCACCTGCCTTAACAACTGATTTTACAGTATAGCTTCCTTTAAAACTGAACGGTACCATGATCTTATGAGGCATCGCATTTTCATCTACTTGTCCAAGCCAGGAGGCTGCTTCAACAACATCACCGGTTTTGGCAAGCGGCTTGAACTGCCATTTTTTGTCAGGATCCAAAGGATTTGTATATTCACCTTTCTTAAGAAATACCCCTTCCATTTTGTCAAGGTCATTTTGGAGCCCATCGTAATTCTTAGATAAAATACCAGGACCAAGTGTTACTTCCAGCAAATGTCCTGCAAACTCAACCTCACTGTCAATTTTCAAACTGCGTGTGCTTTCAAATACCTGGACAAAGGCATTATTGCCATTGATCTTAATGACTTCTGCCATCAACCGGATGTTTCCTTTGATGATGAAACAAATTTCATTTTGTGATACCGGCCCGTCAGCTTCAATAATCACCAGGTTAGCTATAATGCCTTTCACTTTACCTTTTGTTGACATATCGTGTTACTTAATTATTTTAACCGAAATTCTTCAGGAAACTCATAAGATGCTTCCATATTGCGAACCAATTCATTAAACAGTTTTTCACCGGTTTCCTTATCCAGAGCAAGCCAACGCTCAACAATGGTGAGCTTGATCAGAAATGAAAATATTCTTTCAATGGTGAAATAATGGAAAAATACTTCATCATCAAGATAGTCCCATTTCACACGGTCCATCTTTTTTTCCTGTTGTAAAAGATCGTCTTCATCAAGTGCATTCAATATCCGATCGAGATACGGAAACTCGTTGTCAAGACCAAAATCCCTGGCATTGCTTCGGGTTAATTTCTCGACCAGGTCACCAGTCCCTACCAATTGTCCCTCAACAGGTATACTGTATTTTTTACATTTGGCAGCGGTTAGGAAATTATTCAGATCACGTTCAAATTGAAACCATTTGCTGATGAACTGGTTTGGATGAGCAAAAGCATATTCGAAGTATAGCTCCGAGAACTGAAGCTCCCATCTTTTCCCTGGTATCATAGGAGTTTCATTTCTATAGGCTTCGATAATTTTTCCAATATATCCTGGGACTCCCAATACTTTTTCATCAAAGGAATCTTCTTTAACAGCAGATATTATAGTGTCAATTTCTTCCGAGTTCAGATTGCCTGTTCTTTCGATAGCTTTTTCACTGTTTTCAAGCTTTATCAGTACATTCCTGTTGTCATACCGCCAGAAAAATAACCTGAGGATGTTCATGTCATCTGCTGGCAGATGATCGGAAAGCATGACAATCAATTCTGATGAATTCATCAACAATTTATTGTCCTCAAAAAGTAATTCTGGCAATCCGGCAACAAGGTAATGGTATTGTCTTCTCATAACTATCATGCTCCAAACAGGATTTCTACTAATTTAGGGCGAAGGTAATGTTTGAAAAAGTTTATAAAGTCTTC
>CAZWFM010000051.1:3414-9590 GCA_964633185.1 uncultured Bacteroidales bacterium
GGATTTCTACTAATTTAGGGCGAAGGTAATGTTTGAAAAAGTTTATAAAGTCTTCGTCGGTAAATGATACTTTGTAGCTTCCGTCTTTTGGGCCGACTTGAAATCCATCATGAATTGAAGGATCAAAATCAACTGATACTCCTTTGTCAAGATATTTTTTGGCTTCCTTTTTGAAAAATTCAACCATATTTTTTTCATCCTTTGCCGGTAAAAGCAATGATAATTCCATACTTTGGCCTGAACTTACCCAATTGGACAATAAGGTCCTGATGATTTCCTTTAAAAAATCTTTATCACTGAATGCTGCCTTTACTGAAGCACTTGTTATTTTATTATTAACAACATCAACGATTTGCTGTTTCAGAGCATTTATTGATTGTTTGCCTGAGAGTTTAATTTCCGAATTCGTATTTGTCTTTATTTCAGCAGCCTTTTTATTTGCTTCATTTAGGATGGACTCTGCTTCTTTTCTGGCTTTTTCAATAATTTCTTTGGCTTCAGAATTTGCTGAATCAATAATTTGCTGTGCTTCAGCATTTCCTTTTTCAACTCCTTCCTGAAATATTTTTTCGGTAAGTTCCTGAAGTTTGCTCTGCATTATTATTCTGTTTTATATGGATATATTAGTGTTATTTTTATAACAGCGGCGCAATTTAGTGAAAGTTTCGCTGAACAAAAACTTTTTCCCTGAAGTCAGGACAATTTAAAATGCATTAAAATTAGAATTAAGAATCTCCAAAATTAACTTCTCTAAAAACAATTGTTTTATCAGTCAGCGGACAACAATACAACTACAGAATATTCCATGTTTGAAGGAATCGAAACTCTTAAAGATTCGAAATAGCAATTCATACAAATAGGTAATCTTAAAACCATTCTATTCTTTCGGGCCTTTTTCAATGCCTGTTACTTTTTATCCAAGTTCGTTAATAATCTCACACATCAGATCAATATTTACCAGTTACGTTTAGTTTAATGAATTTCAGAAGAGTTGCAAATTTATTGAATATTTGATAATTAGGACAACTTCCAGGCAAAAATCACTTGTATTTGTTCGTTTCATGTTTCTTTGCTTTTGCTTATCCGCATATGGAACAGGAGGTATTGCCAGCAGAGGTGGTATGATGATGCTATCTGACGAATTGAGATAAGATTCTTGATCTTTGCTGTTTATGTTGCCTTTAACTTGCTTTTGAATTCAGCAACTGATAATATATTTCCCTGATTTTACCGGCAGTGTCAGACCATTTCAGGTTTTTCACTTCTTTGGAGCCGTTGTTTTTTAAAAACCCGGATAGTACCGGATAGGATAATATTCCATAAATAGCATCTGCTATTGCATCAACATCCCAAAAATCAACCTTTATTGCATTGTTTAGTACTTCCGATACCCCGGACTGTTTTGAAATAACTACGGGTACATTGCTATGAATGGCTTCAAGCGGGGCAATCCCGAAAGGTTCTGAAACAGAAGGCATAATATAGACATCGCTAATGGAGTACATCCGGTATACATCATTACCTTTCAGAAAGCCGGTAAAATGGAATTTATCGGAAATGCCCAGCTTTGCTACATATTCTATCATTTTTTCCAGCAGATCACCTCCTCCGGCCATAACAAATCGTACATTATCCATCCGTTTAAGGATTTTGTAAGCTGCTTCGATGAAATACCCCGGTCCTTTTTGTGATGTAACTCTTCCCAAAAAAGTGACTATTTTATCACGAACTCCGATTTTCCAGAGTTTTTTTATTTCGTCCTTATTTACAGGCTCAACACCATTATGCACCGTCATAACCTTTAAAGGAGATATTCCATATTTACTGATCACAATATTCCTGGTAAAATGACTGACAGTAATAATTTTATCTGCAGCTTCCATACCTCTTTTTTCAATATCGAATACGCGTTGATTATGGTTTTCACCACAACGATCAAATTCAGTCGCATGAACATGGATTACAAGAGGTTTTCCTGATGCTTTTTTGGCTTCGATCCCGGCCTGATAAGTCAGCCAGTCGTGTGCATGAATAACATCATGATATTTTTCTCTGGCGATACCGGAAGCTACTACACCATAACGTGAGATTTCTTCAAATAGGTCCGCACCATATTGTCCTGAAAATTCTAATGTTTCCCGGGAAGTGTCATCACCCGATGCCATGTGTTTTTTAAGCTTTTCCTGTAATAATTTAACATACTGTTCAGGGGAGCAATAGGAAGAAATTTGCCCGCAGTATTCCAATAATTTTCTTTTTTCGGCTTCTTTCTGTTCCCGGATAATTTTGTGTGAAAGCTCAATTTCACCGGCTGCAACCAATCGCATACCGGATTGTATTTCATCGCCATATATTTTGGGCACAACAAATGTTAAATCAACATCGTCAAACAAGGCCAGGCTTTTAGTCAGTCCAAAACAGGCAGTACCTAAACCGCCTGTAATATGAGGGGGAAATTCCCATCCGAACATTAATACATTCATGGTTTTCCTGATTGGATTTAATTTAAACCATGGAAATTGGCCTTATTAAATTTATAATTTAATTGGGCTGATAGCAATTATAAGGAGATGATATATCTCATCAATTTATTGAAGCCTTTTCAAAATGCATTGTACAAACGGAATATTTATCAGATCAGATAAGATTGACCGTTATGCAGACTGATATCATCTGGTTTGACAAACCAATTTCTATTCTCAGCCTGTCACAAAATTAATAAAGGAGGGTACATGCCTGTTTTTATTTCATTCTTTTATTGTTTCTAATATTTCTGCATTGAATGAATTGTAAACCAGACCAAATCAGTTGAGTAGATCAGAATAATTGTGTACGATGGGTCATATTGTTAATTATATTTTTAAACTTGATTGCCAATCCTCTAATTAGTTGGCTATTTTTATTTTTTTATTAATTTTATAATAGGCTGTAATTTTTAAGTAAAACTAATAGAATGAGAAATCCAGGATTCATTACTTTAACATTGTTTGGTATTTTTCTATGTTCATTTTTGAAGGCTCAGAACGATGTAAATCTTTTGGTTAATGATTTTATTTCAGACGATTGGAAAACAGTTAAAAATGCAAAAGAAAACCTTGAAAATATAGAAAAGGAAGCTATACCAGAAATAATAAAAATTCTTAACAGGGATGAAATTGTTAAGCTTACAAATACCGGTTCGCTGATATACCCGGGAGCTGAGAGGTTTTTTGGTCATGGCCAAATTGTTGATTATGATATCGATAATCTTTCAATCAGAGCCGGTTGGCTTTTAGAAGATTTAAGTTTTAACAACTTTGGTTTTTCCGGTTATCATTTATCTGATGATGAGCTGATCGGTTTTATAAGAATCACTTTTCCTGAATATTACAACAATTCAAATAACAGAAAAAAGATAGAAGCAAGCAGCTTTATGCAATTAAGAAGTACAATTCACAAACTTAGTATTGATAATGTCATGAATTGGTGGGATGCTGAAAGTGAAGACTGGACAAGACTTGAGGCTTTGGTAAAAGCCTTGCATAGCTTTGATGAAAAGAGACAGGTAAAAGCATTGTTTTATATGCGCAACGGAACAACCAGGTGCACAGGGTTAACAAAAGACTATTATATTGACAATATTTCCAAAGAGATTGTAAGACTGGCAAGTTCTGATACAAAGCGCGTTTCAGAACATGCCCGCTTAATTCTTTTTGATACAAAATTTGGTTGGCTTGACAGTAAAGCAAAATAGATTTTCTCTGATCAATAGAATAGGCATTATGCAAAGACCTGAAACTTTGCTACAGATAAAATAAAATTTTGGAGATGAAATTGATAAAACTGATCGTAATTATAAGCCTGCTATTCGGGAATGTATTGAATTTGTTAGCTCAGAAAGAGATATTTATTAAACAGATAGAGTTTAAACTTGATGCGGTTAGCGATATAGATTATGAGAATGAATATTTTGTGACTATTAAAATGAATAAAGGATCAAAATATGTATTCAGAATAGCAAATCATATTGATGATTATATTGGTGAAGCAGTCGTTGAACTTATGGATGCAGACAACCTGATACTAACCAACCTATACCAGGATAAGTATTACGAAAATACCAGTTTTGTTTGCAATAAGACCGGATTTTATGACCTATTGGTCAGATTTCATGATAATAAACTGGGAAATTCTGTGATCGATATATTACTTGTTCAATAAAAACTTTTTATTACGAAAAATATCCAAACAGGAAAATGGCTGGATTTTTAAAATTTAAGTTCGAGGTACAGATCTGCCTCAGTAATTACCCAACAGGATTCATCGCATACATCTGAGACATGTTTTAACTTCTGCCTGGTTCCGTCAACAACGACCACAGTTCTTTCTTCCGATTCATATATAGCTTTTGCAGCGTATTCTTCATTGGCTTTTACCCAAATATAATAAGGATCTTCAAAACAATAAAAAGTATCTATGAATTCACCTTCGTCTACTTTTCCCTTATACAACAGCAATGGAATTTCCTGATAATCTGCGTTTTTTGTCCAATTTATAATAAGATCAACAGAATCAGGCTTAATTGTATAACATTCATCACAATCAACATCCCAGGTAAACGCTTTTTCTTCACAATAAGTAAACAAGAATAGAATAAACGATAGGGCAATGTATAATGTAATTTTCCGCATCAATAAATTATTTCTTTATAAATAGGTTCTCTTATTTTTTTCCCGGGTATAAGAAAATGCAATCCCAGGGTGAATCGGTTTGGTGATAATCCTTCTGCTTTAAAATCGATATACTCGTATTTGAAGGAAAAAACCACATGGCTTATTCGGGTATAAATTTGCACATGAGGTGATAAAATAAATTTGTTATCCGGTTTTTCAGCAGATCCCCGATAACTTCCGTAAGTGTATAGCAGTTGCCCACCAAGTCCAAATCCTAACCAATGATCTTTGGCCCATGAATAAACAGGCAATCGCTCTGTAAGACCAAGATAAAAATAGGATCTTCTTTCCCAGTACTGGTAATACAGGTTGTTATCGACCCCTTCCAATACTTCGGTAGCTGAAATTCTTGTAACGTATCCCAAATTCATACTGAGTCTGTACCTTGAATCATGCAAACCAATTCCTCCTCCAAGAATAAAATCGTGTGCACTTGCACTGAAATCGAAATGGATGGAACCATAATCAATGGACGGGGCAATGCTACATCTGGCATGATTGTCTTCAAGGATTTGAATTATGGAGTCATTCTTATTTTTTCTGGCAAGATTCAGTGGTTTGTATGCATTTGAAATTTTGGAATTCACATCAGCTCCATGTTGAATCAGGTACCGGGTCAATAATACATTATCAGTATTTACTGCAATAGAGATTGCGGAATAACCCGCATTGTTTTTCTTCTCAATATCTGCTCCTTGCGATAAAAGCATCTCAATGATTTCCTGATGATCGTTTTGTGCGGCATAATGCATGGCTGTAAAACCGTTAATATCAGCTTTTTCAAGTACAGCGTTGTGATCAACCAGAAATTGAGCAATGTCAGTAAATCCGTAATAGCTGGAAATCATTAGCGCAGTGATGCCGTTGTTATCTTTTGCATTTACATCAGCATCATAATAAAGAAGCATGTCAGCCATTTGGCTGTAGCCATAAGCTGTAGCATGCATAAGGGCAGTTCTGGAATCATGATCTTTAATATCTATATCAGCACCTTTTCGAATCATCAATTCTGATATCTCAAGGTTATTGTTGCTTACAGCTACAATAAGAGCGGGTGGATTGTTATAGGGTATTACATCAGGATCGGCACCATTAAGCAAAAGTATCTTTACAACTTTTTCATGCCCATTCTGAACAGCGTACATCATGGGTGTAACACCCTCTGTAGTACGAACATTCACATCTGCTCCCAGGTTAAGCAACCTTAGTACCTCTTCATCATATCCTTTGCTGGAAGCAACCAGTAAATTAAAATCCATATCACCGGGATAATAATCAGAAGTATCAATTGTAACGGAATTAGTATCCTGCAAAACGATCAGACTATCCGAAACCTGCGAAGCTGAACAGATTGCCGGGATAAACCAGAGACAAAGCAATACTAAAAACCAATTTAATTGCAGCATCTGTTGTCTTTTCATCCGTTTAATAATTTCTTCATAAATATAGACGAAATGAATATTT
>CAZWFM010000052.1:0-9490 GCA_964633185.1 uncultured Bacteroidales bacterium
GAAGCAGAATGAGCATGGCCGGCATGGCTTTACCGATATTCTGCAATATTGAATCGCTGATTTTGACCCAATTGATCCTGAAGTGAACTGCAATGAGTGAAGTTAATGATGCAGCAAGCAATAGAATAATTTGATTTGATCCGTCAAGTGTTTTTTCTTTGAAAATCAGGACATTGGCTGTAAGAAAAACGATCAGAAAGATAACCGGTGAAAGTGAAACCAGCAATGAAGGTTTTTTTGAGATGTTCATGAATTGTCAAATAAATTACATGCATTTCAAAGAACGCATTTTTGCAAGAAAAATCCTAAAATACAAGGATAGTATTTGAAATTAAACCCAAATTACGCATTAGAAAATGCATGATCGATTAAGTATATGTAATTCAAGATTTTATAAAATCCTTCAAACATTTACTAAATCGGGGTTACCCTTCCCGAAAGATCGGGACAAGCTATGGAATCAATAGTACGTTCATTCTGAACTCCTATTGATTAATTCGGGTTAAACATGTTTGAGAATGAAGCTCCCCGCTGCAAGCAGTCGGGGTATCTCTAAATGATTTTATTCTTTATCGCCTCAAGAGGCGGGGTATTTACCCTAGCTCCCGCCTCCGGCGGCATTGTTCGACTAGAAAATTTCATCTCGCTAACTCATGAAATTTTAGTCTCACGAATAAATTAATTGTCCGGGATATTCACTTCTTGCCACCGTTGTCAAATCCCGTTAGGGATTGAATTTTTATACCTGCAGGTGTAACTCGTGGAACGAATAAAGAATAACAAAACAATTTTTTCAGGCATAGTGGCAAGATATAAATACCTATATAATTTAATGTAATTATAAGATATGAAAGAAATAATACACAATGAATGAATTAATTTTGTAATTTTTACATAGCAATGCCAGACAAAATCCTGCATAATACATTTTACTATGGTATTGAATTATAATTTTTTTGAACCGGACGAAAATCAGGAACCTCAAAAGGGGAAAGTCCTGTTAAGTGAGCCCTTTTTACTGGATAATTATTTCAAGCGATCTATTGTACTGATAACAGAGCACAATGAAAATGGCACCATTGGTTTTGTACTGAACAAACCCGTTGACGTAAATATTAATGAGGTAGTTGAAAATTTTCCAAAAATAGATGCCGATGTTGCACTTGGAGGTCCGGTTAGCACAAATACTTTGCACTACATTCATACCTTAGGAGATATTATACCTCAGAGTGTTCATGTTCTGGGAAACATATACTGGGGAGGCGATTTTGAAGTTGTTGAAAGATTAATATCATCAGGGAATATAGATAAAGGGCAAATCCGTTTTTTCCTCGGATATTCGGGGTGGTCACCAAATCAATTGCAAGATGAGCTTGCAGAAAATGCATGGGTAGTAGGTGATATTTCTTCGGAAGAAGTTATGATGCCTATGAACAAACATTTCTGGACAAAGACATTACAACGCATGGGTAAAAAATATGAAATGTGGGCAAATTTCCCTGAAAATCCGGAGATGAATTAAAAATCTTCTCGCGTTGAGGATACTGAAAAAATAATTTGCAATCTAATTTATTTATTAATATCTATATAAATCCTACAGGTGAGTTATTTCAATCTAAAGCAACCATACTTCAATATGGTCCACAAAATTTTTAAACCATCAAAACTCTTAAATTTCTTTCCTTCTCCCGCATTTCTTGGAAAGTATTGTACAGGTACTTCAGCAATGTTATTTTTGCGATATCTCAGTGCCTTTAAGATA
This sequence comes from uncultured Bacteroidales bacterium, assembly GCA_964633185.1. Classification (GTDB taxonomy): domain Bacteria; phylum Bacteroidota; class Bacteroidia; order Bacteroidales; family UBA10428; genus UBA10428. The sequence continues at coordinate 1,763 of CAZWFM010000052.1, forward strand.
AGTTCTGCTTCAAAGCCAAATCTTTTTTCGCGTAAAACTATTTGATCAAGCAGTTTTCTGTCGATCAGTTTATAACCACATGCCATGTCGGTAAGCTTAACATTTACCAATACAGAAGTAAGAAAAGTAAATAGTCTGTTCGCCAGATATCTTCTGTATGAGCTTAAGGGTCTTACCAGTCCCGGCAAATACCTGGATCCATTAATAAACTGCACTTTAAGTTCATTCATCGCAGAAAGCAGCATAGGAATATCATTAGGATCTAATTCAAGATCTGCATCCTGAATAAGTAAAATATCTCCTTTAGCTTCCTGAAAACCACGGTGAACAGCTGCTCCCTTACCCTGATTTGATTGCAAAGCTATTAACCGAATTATCTTGCTGCCTGAATAAGTGCTTCTCACCTTTTCATGAGAATTATCTTTTGAACAGTCATCAACCACAATTATCTCATAACTTGAAATAAAAGAAGGGTATCTGACCTTCTCAAGTATATCAAGAACTACCAGAATATTTTCTTCTTCGTTATATAAAGGAATAATAATGCTTAAGACCATCGTATATTATTCATTGTTAAATATCTCTACCTGTAAATCATCTATCCAAAAAATTGCCTGTCCCGGATTCCAAATATAGATTTTTATTTCATCGTTTGCCTTGATATAATCTGATAACCAAACGCCCTGTGAAAATATCGACCAGTCATTTTCGAGGTAATTAAATTCAAGAAGATTTTCAGTTTCATACAGTAAGGTCTGATTCCCCCTTTTTATTTCCACTACCAAATAGGAACGTGCCGGTTTTTCCCAGTAAATCCTTCCGTTAAAAGTAAGTATTCTGTTTTTTTTCTCTATAAGATCTTTTCCATATAATGTCAAGGTAGGGCCATATAAATATTCCTTTCCTATAAAGCAAGAGACCGGTGATGAATAGAATCTTAAAGAATCCATCTCAGCATGAATATGCCATTTATTATCAACATTTTCTGATCTGAATATATTTGATTGCATACTACCATGTAATAGGCTTTTACTAAATAATTGTTGTGTAAAATTTCTATCCGCAAATATTTTTTCAGATTCAGGATATACATATTTTAATAAACCAAGAGCCGTTGGATTTTCAATGGTCCTCCTTCGTGAATAATATATATCTCTATTCGTTCCCGTAGATAAGATCTTCGACAATTCAATGATATCTTTAGTTCTGATATTTTGACATGCATAGTAAGTTTTGTCTTTCCAAATGCTTTGATTTCTTATAAGATTGATATTATCCCAACTTAATAAAAATAATGTGCTATCGCCTAATTCAGCTTGTTTTCGGGCAAATACCCTATCGTTACTAAGCTGTTTATTAATTCTATTCTTTTCTCTTTGATTCTTTACTATTAAAAATGAAACGAGGAGCAAACCACTGATAAATAAAGCAAGAGATATACTGACCCATCCTGGATTCCCATATTCTTTTAGCCGATAATAATAAATTAAAATAATCAGAAGAAGAAAAATAAGGACTGAAATAATGTAACAGTCTCTAACCAGATCCATTTGAAAAACAAACATTACTTCATGATCTCCGGCAGGAACAGGCAGGCTTATGAGTGAAAAGTTGGATGTATAATGATCAACCGCTTTACTATCTATAAATACCTGCCATCCCTTATAATCGTTTTGAATAAGATTAATCCACTGCGAACTCTTTAGGGATACTGAACATACTATTTTATCAGGCTGGAAAGAAGCAATAAAAGCCGTATCGCCTGGGTGGCTACTATAGGTCAGTTTTGCGAATCTTTCCCAAACTGAATCTGGCAAAAAAACTGTCTTTTTGGATATTGCCGAATCGACGTGATCCCGAGATGATCTGATGTCATTTGAAAGATACACCAATTCATTGCTTAGAATTGAGTCCCTTAAAGAAGGATAATAATCTGCCAGCTTAGTCCAGCCAGAAAACATAAAGGAAGTAAAAGCATCAGAAGATACCTGCTTATTGAAATTTCCAAGATTTCTCCATAAAACACCGGAGGTATTATTCAAATCCAGATTTTTTCTAAGTTCAATTTGATCAGGAATAGGAAATCCTTGTGGAAAGCGATTGAATTTTTCCCTTATCTCTTTCGGATCTGCAGATCCAAAACCGGTAACCGGTAAGTTCAGTTGAACAGCAAGGATTAGCTCAAGAATGGTAAAAAGTAAAATCAAACTCTTATTTACCAGTTTTTTGAACAAAATCAGAAATAGGAATATCCCAAGAATTATAAACTGAATAATCCCCTGAATAAAGATATTTTCATAAAAACCCCCTTGCCTGAAGCTTTCTATGGTATTCATTTGCCGGATCCTATTACTTAAACCAGGGAAATTTATTTTAGTAGTACTAATAAGTACGCCTGCCAGGTAGGTAAACAATGCAATGCTCAATAACCAAAGAAATGTTTTATTCCTGTATAATTTATCATTTTCAATATGATGAGTAAAAAAATAACCTGCTGATAATAACAAAGCCAGAATAGCAAAATATCTATAAAAGCTTGGAAATCTAAACAGGTTCATAAAAGGAACATAGCTAAATAATAATTTTTGCACAGGAGTATATTTTCCAAAAGATGCCAGGAAACAAATGGCTCCGAAAATTAACAGGATAGTCATAAATCCGGATTTTTTTCGAAATAATCCGATAAATCCTCCTATAAGCACCAGCACTCCAATGAAACCATTTGTTATGCTAATGTCGGTATTGAAAAATTCATGGTTTGTGATGGCAGCAAAGGGGTACAAGAATGAAATAAGGCATTGAGGAGTAAATGCATAACCACGTGATATTTCATAAGACAACCCACTCAGTCTGTCTACATAGGGAAAAGTATAATAAAGTGAAACGATTAACCCAAAACACAGGATGAGAATAAAAACTACATAGATAATATGTGAAAGAATTAAATATTTTAATTCCTGATAATGGCGACTTATAATAAGCCCTCTCAATTTGTAAACAAAGAGCGCAATAAGCAAATAGAACAACATGAAAGATACCGCCTGATACCCACCTGTAAGCATCAGAAAAGTGAAAAGGACTAATTTTAAAATCTGAGAAAATTTGAATTTAGAATTGATTGTACGGATATAATAGGCAATCACCCAGGGTAGCCAGGTGGCCCCCAAAATTGAAACAAGGGATTGAGCATGACCTACAAAAATACCGCATAACATAAATACAGAGCCAGTCAACAGAGCATAGTGATGATTAATAGTAAGCTCCCTAGCCAGTTTATACATTCCCAGGCCGGCCAGCAATATATATAAGATATACAATAGTTGAAGGGTAATATTCGTATACCCAAAGATGAAACCAATCAGATAAACTTCAGGATACCATAGGGAATACTGAAAATCAGCATGGATTGGAAAGCCGCATTGCTGATAAGGGTCCCACAAGGGTACTAGGTTATTCTGAATACATTCTCCAGCAAAATATCTCCAGGGAAGGACAACATCTATCATATCATACTGTATACTGAAAAGGAAAAATGAAATTGGCCAATAGGCAACAATTGCAAGGAGGAAATAGAATAGTAAAGGTTTGTTATATATATATATACCTACAAGGTAAAATCCTGAAGCTTGTTTTGGCATACAGATTGGATAAAGGCTTTTTTATAAATAATATCCTACAAAATTAGGACTTTTTACTCGGATCATATTCATTGGATTTCCCCATTTTAAATGCCATTTGATTCAATATAAGAATCAGTTTTCTTGTTATAAAATTAAAATACCTTCTGTTTTTGTATGCTCCAATCCATCTGATCCCCTGAATTGCATTTGTAATAAAAATTTCATCCGCTTCAACCAAATCCTTTTCAAGTATATTGCATTCTTTGATGTTGAAGCCTGAGGAGGAAGCGATTTCAATTATAACCTCTCTCATAATTCCTGAAATACAACCTTCTGACAAAGGAGGTGTTATAATCTCTTTCTCAAAAACAAGAAATAGATTTGAACTTATACATTCAGCTATACGCTTGTACTCATTCAGAATAATACATTCATCCAGATTGTTATCCCTGCGATACAAACCGGCCAGGATATAAACCAAAGCATTATTGGTCTTTAAATTTGACAACCCGTTAACGGGCTTATAAAGCTCATTAAAAATATCTGTCACCAAACCCTTTGAATTCAGCTCATACATCTCATTTTCAAGAGCCGAAGCTTCAAGCAGCCAGGAAATGGAATTTTTCTCAGGAGTGTACAAACCACCCTGATCCCGATATACTGTAAGCCTTAGTCTCGCACCTTTAAAAATCCTGTTTTTGTTCAAAAGCTTCTCAATATAATTCCGGAGTATCTCAAGTGTTAAATCTTTTCCGGCATTCATCTTTAACACATTCATACCATGTGATAACCTGCGCCAGTGTCGATCTAAAAACTGGGATTCCGTACCCAGACAATGTATGGTTTCGAATAAGGCATCTCCATAACAAAAAGCTCTGTTATCATGTCTTAAACTGTTTTCATCGCTTAACAAAAACTTGCCGTTATGACAAATGAATCCGGAATGCATAAAGTATATGAACAATCAGTTTATAAAATACCAAGCTGTGAAAGAAAAAATTTAAACAAGTTTACATCAATAAACAGTGGAAAAACAAAGCCAAAAACAGCACCGAGAAAATGTGCGTCGTGGTTAATATTATCACCTCCCCTGCGCGACATAAATTGAGCATACAAAAGGTAAAATATGGCAAATATTATTCCGGGAATACCAATTACACCATAGAGATATAACTTTTGCCATGGTTCAAAAAAAATACTGAAAAAAACAACTGCCGATACAGCGCCTGACGCTCCAACAGAATTGTACATCGGATTATCTTTAAATTTAATCAAACTGATTGTTGATGCAAAAACAATTGCCGACAAATACAAAATCAAATAAACCAGCAATGGGAGTTTTATCATATCCTGGCCGGCAAGAACCTTTAATGTCTGTTCAACATATACACCAAAAAAATACAAAACAAGCATATTGATAATTAAATGCCACCAGTTTGCGTGAACAAAACCATGAGTAAGTACCCTATAGTATTCTTTCCTGTGATATATCTGGTAAGCATTGAATTGAAGACGATAAAACAAAGATTTGTTGTTTAAAGCCAGTACAGATATCAAAGAGGTAATTGCAATTATTAGTAAAGTCATATTTCCAATTCAATTAAGTATTTTATAAATCAATTCTTTCAACAGATCATGCGGAGTACCTGATAAATTTCCAACACCTTTCGATTTTAAATCATATTCTCTTAGCAGATGAATAATATTTGCCGTTTTTGTAGGATTAAAAGCTTGTGCCGCTTTTTGATATTCTGAAACAAAGTAAGGATGAATTTTCAGTTTCTCAGAAATATTTTGTCTCGATTTGTCTTTCATAACAGCATATAGAAATACTTTGTTAAAGAAAAAATACAAGGAAGTAATAGTGACAGTTATTGGATTACTTTTTTGATTGTGTCCAAAGTATTCTGCAATTCGAAAAGCTTTCAATGCATCTCTTTCTACTAATGCTTTCTGTAATTCAATTGTATTGTAATCTTTACTAATACCAATGTTTTCTTCAATTGATTTGATCGTTATTTGCTTTTCATTATCCGGAAGAGTAATAATCAGCTTTTCAAGCTCCATTTCAATTTTTTCAAGATCACTCCCTAAATACTGAGTTAATAACAGGGATGCCTGCGGTTGAATAGAATACCCTTTATCCTTTAAATTCTGGTTAATCCAACCGGGGATCTTATCTTCATACAGTTTTTTGGATTCAAAAACGACACCGGTCTTTTCAAATTCTTTGTATATTTTTTTCCTCTTATCAAGACTCTTGTATTTATAACCTAAAACAAGAATTGTTGATTTTAAAGGATTAGAGACATAATAAATAAGGTCATCAAAGTTACCTAAATTCTGAGCCTCCCGTATAACAACAACTTGATATTCCGACACCATTGGAAATCTTTTGGCTGCATTTATCACTGCAACTGCATCATAATCTTTTCCATACATGATGGTTAGATTAAAAGCTTTCTCCTCCTCTTTCAGAACATTCTCAGAAATGTATTCACAGATCCTGTCAATATAATATGGTTCATCGCCCATAAGCAGATAAATCGGAACAAATTTTCTGTTCTTAAGATCTTTAATGATTTGCTCAAAAGTCATAGAATAATTTTCAATCTGGCTAAAAATAGAAAAAGATTATTAATTTGCCTTTGCTAAATACAAATATCAACAATCTATTATGAAGAAGCTTAATCTTCCTGAATATTCGTTTAGGATAACTTCTGAAGGCAATAGGTTGTTGATATACGATACATTCAGAAAAAAGAAGGTAGTACTTACTCCTGAGGAATGGGTAAGGCAAAATATCCTGATGTTTCTGGTCCGGGAAAAAAAATACCCTGTATCTCTCATTTCAATTGAGTCAGGAATCAAAGTAAACCAATTAATAAAGCGATATGATGCGCTGGTATATAACCGGCAAGGAAATCCGGTTATGCTAATTGAATGTAAAGCTCCTGAAGTAGCTATCCGTCAGGATACGTTTGATCAGATATCAGCTTATAATTTATCTGTTATCGCACAATTCTTATTAATAAGTAATGGAATGAAGCACTTTTGCTGTAAACTGAATGAATTCAGGAATTCTTATAATTTTCTGAACGAAATCCCTTCATTTCATGAACTATGAAGATTTATTTTTCCCTCTTTTCCAAATACCTTTATTCTCCTCTTTCCCCTCAACATAGCCGTATCCATATCCATAGCCATATTTGGATTTTGATACAATAACATCATTGAGTACAAGGTTAATTTTTTCAATCTTTCGTACCTCAAGATCTTCAAGAACATTGGTTAATACTTCCTGTGATGTAAAATTATAGCGTACAATAAGAAGAATAATATCACAACGTGAATACAGATGCAGTGCATCGGAAACCACTCCAACAGGTGGAGAATCGACAATGATGAGATCATATTTCTCATCCATCTCTTTGAAGAGCAATTTTGCCTGATCAGACGCTGCCAGTTCCGATGGATTTGGAGGTGTAGGTCCTGCTAATATGAGGTCAAAATTCATTTTATCATCACTATAGATAATCTCATCGTATCTGGCATTTTTGCTCAAATAATTGCTCAAGCCAACTTGTTTATCCAAACCAAGATATTCCCTGAGATGCGACTTTCTTAAATCAAAATCAACCAGAATTGTTTTCTTACCATAGAATGCATAAACTGATGCAAGATTTAAAGCCGTAAAGCTTTTCCCTTCTCCTTGTATCGCAGACGTTACAAGAATTGTATTGGGTTTACTCTCATCAATAACAAACTGTAGATTTGTTCGTAACGTACGATAGGATTCAGTAAGTGCCGAGTTTGGCTCAGTAAGTACGGCAGAAAAATCTTTAAATTTTGAATCAATAACCTGTCCTACAATGGGTTGTTTGGATATCCTCTGGATATCTTCCCGTGTTCGTATCTTGTTGTTTAAGGTCTCTCTAAGATAAACCAAGGCTCCCGGGACAAAAAGTCCCAGCATCAGTGCAACAATCAAAGTCAATTTAACGTTTGGAGAGACAATCACTGCATCCGCAGGATCAGCAACATCCAGAATCTCATTCGCCGGCAAATTGGATGCTTTAAATATCTCCATTTCTGAACGACGGGTTAA
>CAZWFM010000053.1:0-9462 GCA_964633185.1 uncultured Bacteroidales bacterium
TATCATTTTCAAAATGAATCGAATCCAATCCAAACGAATCAGCAAGAAAATTTTCATCTTCGATCTCAGAGAACACAATATTGTGTTTCTCATCCATTCTGAACTCTCCAATTTCATCAAGAAAAACTTTTCCTTTTTCCTGAATGATTTTAAAAAATCCCTGAACATAATTATCAATTAACTCTGAAGCTTTTGAGTTACTGATCTCAAGGTTTTCAGAAAGATAATTTTCCAGTACACCATTGTCTCTGATTAAATCGGGGCGAAAGTTGATCCTTTTACTTGGCGGAATGATCAGTTTTCTTTCTTTGTCAAGCGTAGCATGCTTATAGGAAGTTTCAAATCCGCCAACTCCTCTTAAAATAACACACTCATTCAGTACTATCAATTCTTTTATGAAGGGAGTTATATTCAATTTATATCTTTTGTGGTTTAAAAATAAGATCGCTCACAAAATTATGAATTATTAACAGCAAATAATTATGAACACTATGAATACCATCAATAAATTAATTATCTTCTCTCGGTTAACTGAGTTAAGAAGCTAACTCTTAGGAAGGTTTCTATTAAAATCTTATTTTCGCAATGATTACCGGAAAGTATGAAAAACCTTAAAATGGTCGATTTAAACGGCCAGTATAAAAAAATTAAGCCTGAAATAGATCGTGCTCTTCAACAGGTCATTGATTCTTCAGCATTCATCAAAGGACCACAGGTAAATGAATTTCAGGAAAATCTCGCATCGTATTTAAATGTAAAACATGTTATTGGATGTGCTAATGGCACCGATGCTCTTCAAATTGCTCTTATGACTCTCGATTTAAAAGAGGGTGATGAGGTGATAACTCCGGATTTTTCTTTTATCTCAACAGCAGAAGTAATCTCACTGTTAAAACTCAAGCCTGTTTTCGTTGATGTTGATCCAACCACATTTAATATTCACCCTGACAAAGTCAGAGAAGCTATAACTGCAAATACAAAAGTGATTCTTCCTGTGCACCTTTATGGCCTGTGCGCTGATATGAAAGAATTGCTTTCCATCGCAAAAGAATACAATATATTTATCATTGAAGATACTGCTCAGGCTCTTGGAGCAACCTACAACAAGGGAAATATTACAGGTAAAGCCGGTACGATTGGAAATATCGGATGTACTTCCTTCTTCCCGTCAAAAGTTCTGGGTTGTTTTGGTGACGGTGGGGCGCTTATGACAAATGATGATGCCCTCGCTGAAAAACTCATGTGTATTGCTAATCATGGTGCAAAAATTAAATATTACAACGATAAAATTGGTATCAACTCAAGACTTGACACAATACAGGCTGCAATTCTTAATGTGAAACTAAACTATTTGGATCAATATATTGAAGCAAGGCAAAAAGCAGCAGATTATTATTCAACAAGATTAGGAAAACTAAATAAAATTGAAATTCCTGTCGTCCCTGAATATTCAGATCATGTATTTCATCAGTACACAATAAAATACAAAGGAAATCGTAATGCACTCAAAGAATATCTGGCGAAATCAGGGATACCAACGATGATCTATTATCCTGTACCAATTCATGCACAGAAAGCATTTCAACTGACCGGGAATTTTCCTGTAAGTGAAACACTTGCTGAAACGGTTCTTTCTTTACCTATTCATACAGAATTAACGATTGATCAGCTAAGCTATGTTTGTGATAAAATAGAAACATTCTTAAACAACTGAAATATGGAAGGAGACTTTTTCGCCCATAATACAGCAGTGATCGATGAAGGATGTAAAATTGGTAAGGGAACAAAGATCTGGCATTTTTCCCATATAATGACCGGTTGTATAATTGGAGAGAAATGCAATATTGGTCAGAATGTGGTAGTTTCTCCCGGGGTAATCCTGGGATCTAATGTGAAAGTCCAGAATAACGTATCAATATATTCGGGAGTCATTTGTGAGGATGATGTATTTTTGGGTCCATCAATGGTATTTACCAATATCCTAAATCCCCGAAGTGCAATAATCAAACATGATAAATATATTAAAACCCTGGTAAAGAAAGGTGCCACGATTGGAGCAAATGCTACAATAATTTGTGGAAATACTATCGGCGAATATGCACTTATTGGCGCGGGAGCTGTAATAACAAAAGATGTTTTACCCTATGCACTTGTTTTTGGTAATCCTGCAAAACAAAGTGGCTGGGTGAGTGAATACGGACATACACTACGCTTCAATAAAGAGGGGATAGCTATCTGCCCTGAGAGCAAAGAAAAATACAAACAGGAAAATTATAAAGTTCAAAAACTATAAAAATGCAAACGGTATTAGTAACAGGGGGGACTGGTTATATTGGTTCTCATACCTCAGTCGAGTTGATTGAAAGCGGCTATCAAGTAATTATTGTTGACAATCTTTCCAACTCTCAAATAGAAGTACTGGATGGAATTGAAGGAATTACAGGTGCCAGGCCAGACTTTGAGAAATTTGATTTATGCGAGAGAGATAAAGTATTTTCACTTTTCAAAAAATATCCAATTGATGCCATTATTCATTTTGCTGCGCTGAAAGCTGTTGGTGAATCGGTTGAAAAACCTCTTGAGTATTACTACAACAATACTGTTTCTCTTATTAATCTTTTACAGGCAATGAAAAAGTACAGTACTTCATCATTTGTGTTTTCTTCATCCTGCACCGTTTATGGTCAACCGGATCAATTGCCGGTAACTGAGAATGCTCCAGTTAAAAAGGCCATGTCGCCCTATGGGAATACAAAACAAATTGCGGAAGAGATTATCCGGGATACTATTCATGCCACACCTCAAATAAAAGCAGTTGCTCTAAGGTATTTTAACCCGATTGGAGCACACAAGTCTGCTAAAATTGGAGAATTGCCTTTGGGAATTCCTCAAAACTTAGTGCCTTTTGTAACTCAGACTGTTGCCGGTATAAGAAATAAATTAAGTGTTTTTGGAAATGATTATAATACTCCGGACGGTACAGCCATAAGAGATTATATTTATGTTTGCGACCTGGCCAAAGCCCATGTCGTTGCTGTAAAGCGAATGTTGAATAATGATAATAAACAAAATTTTGAAGTGTTCAATCTCGGTACAGGAAATGGTATTTCTGTAATGGAAATTATCAAAACCTTTGAAAATGCTACTGGAGAAAAAATAAACTATAAAATTGTTGGCAGAAGGGAAGGTGATATCGAGAAGGTTTGGGCTGATACATCATTTGCGAACAATGAACTTGGTTGGAAATCCGATACTCCGCTCGACGAAACACTCAAATCTGCGTGGGAATGGGAGAAACAAATCAGAAACATCAAATGAAGTACAATGTAACTCTCGCTGAATAGGCACATAAATAAAGTATTAACCTGAAATTAATTTTACATGAATAAAACCATTGTCATTACAGGAGGTGCAGGGTTTATCGGATCGCATGTGGTTCGTCAGTTTGTTTCTAATTATCCCGACTATACTATTGTTAATATTGATAAGCTAACTTATGCAGGCAATCTTGAAAACCTGCGAGATATTGAAAACGAAAAGAATTACAGATTTGAAAAGACAGATATTGTTCTTCAGGATGAGCTAAATAAAATCTTCAACAAATACAAGATTGAAGGAGTAATTCACCTGGCTGCAGAATCGCATGTCGACCGCTCAATAGAGAATCCAATGAATTTTGTTCAAACCAATGTAACCGGAACTGTAAATTTATTGAATGCCTGCCTGAAACAATGGAACAATGATTTTAAAGGTAAATTATTTTATCACATCTCGACAGATGAAGTATATGGTTCTTTAGATCGGGGTGGCTATTTTGTTGAATCAACACCCTATGACCCAAAAAGCCCATATTCTGCTTCCAAAGCCAGTAGTGATCATTTTGTCCGTGCATACTGCAACACTTATAAAATACCTGTTGTTATTTCCAATTGTTCAAATAATTATGGCCCCAATCAATTCCCTGAAAAACTCATCCCTCTGTCAATAAACAATATCAAAAATAACAGACCAATTCCTGTCTATGGCAAGGGAGAAAATGTACGTGACTGGTTATACGTGATTGATCACGCCAGGGCAATTGATACTATTTATCATCATGGTAAAACAGGCCAAACCTATAACATTGGCGGAAATAACGAGTGGGAAAATATTGATCTGATACGATTATTATGCAAGGTAATGGATAAGAAGCTTGGCAGAAACGAAGGAACTTCTGAAAAGTTAATCACATTTGTAAAAGATCGTGCCGGACATGATCTGCGTTATGCCATTGATTCTTCCAAATTCCGGAAAGAACTTAATTGGAAGCCTTCTGTTACCTTTGAGCAGGGACTGGAAATTACAGTTGCCTGGTACCTGAAGAATGAAGAATGGATAAATCGTATTACATCGGGCGAATATGAAGCCTATTATGAAAAACAATATAAACAACGTTAGATTAACAATTATTCTACTGTAACAGATTTTGCCAAATTCCTGGGCTGATCAACATTGCATCCACGCATTACAGCAATATAATAAGAGAAAAGTTGCAAAGGAACAACAGATAACAGGGCTGCAAAAACATTGCCTGTTTCAGGTATCTCAACAACATGGTCAGCCATTTTCCGAATCACTTTATCGCCTTCTGTTACAACAGCAATTACAATTCCGCTGCGTGCTTTCACTTCCTGAATATTGCTCACGATCTTTTCATAAGAAGAGTCTTTAGTAGCAATGATCACTACCGGCATTTTATTATCAATCAGGGCAATTGGCCCATGTTTCATTTCCGCAGCAGGATAGCCTTCTGCATGTATATAAGAAATTTCTTTCAGCTTAAGTGCTCCTTCGAGAGCCACAGGAAACAAGTATCCTCTGCCCAGATACAAAGCATTATTTGTATTTTGATACAACTTTGCCAACGCTTTAATATCCTCACTTAGAGTAAGTATTTTTTTAATCTTTTCAGGAATCTCTGTGAATTCTTTTATAAGACTACGGTATTTGCTATCAGAAATCAATCCTTTTTTTCGCCCGATAAGAATAGCCATCATTGTCAGCACAGTAACCTGACAGGTAAATGCTTTGGTGGAAGCTACTCCGATTTCAGGCCCGGCATGTGTATAAACACCGGCGTGCGTTTCCCTGGGAATTGAAGATCCAACAACATTGCATATTCCCAAAACAATGGCTCCCTTTTCTTTGGCCTGTTTAATAGCAGCCAGAGTATCAGCAGTTTCTCCACTCTGACTGATAGCAATTACAATATCATCTTTCTCTATGATCGGATTTCGGTAGCGAAACTCCGAAGCATATTCCACTTCCACGGATACCCTCGCGAGATCTTCAAACAAATATTCACCAACAAGACCCGCATGCCAGGATGTGCCACAACCGATGATAATAATTCGTTTTGCTTCAATCAGTCTTGGTAAAACATCATAAAGTCCTCCCAAACGCATTTCAGATTCTTCTGAGCGTATTCTTCCTCTGAAAGTATCTTCGATAGATTGAGGTTGTTCAAAGATTTCTTTAAGCATAAAGTGTTCATACCCCCCCTTATCTATCTCACCAATATCAATACTTAATTGCTGAACGGTTGGAGTAGTCTCATCGCTTCGTTGCGTTTTCAGATTAAGTTGTTCCTTTTTAATGATTGCAACATCTCCGTCGTTAAGATAAATTACACTTTTAGTGTATTCAACAATCGGGGTAGCGTCTGAAGCCAGAAAATATTCTTCATTTCCAACTCCAATGACCAACGGACTTCCATTTCTTGCAGCTATAAGTTTGTCCTTTTCTTCAGTACACATCACTACGAGTCCATATGCTCCGATTACTTTCGATAATGCAAGTCTGACAGCCAGTTCTGCATCAACATTTCCATTTTCATAAATATATTCAATCAGGTTTGCCAAAACTTCCGTGTCGGTCTCACTTTTAAACTTTACTCCTCTTTCAGTAAGCTTATCTCTAAGACGGGCATAGTTTTCAATAATTCCATTGTGTATTATAATGAATTTGCCATGGTAAGAAACATGAGGATGAGCATTAACATCATTCGGTTCACCATGTGTTGCCCACCTTGTATGACCAATACCAATAGTCCCCGAATGTTCTTTGCCATCTATATGTTTTTCCAGATCAGAAACCTTCCCCTTGCATTTGTATACATTTGTTCCCTCTCCCAGAATTGCCACACCGGCTGAATCATACCCCCTGTATTCCAGTCTCTTTAACCCATTAATTAATACCGGTAATGCTTCTCTGTCTCCAATATATCCTACTATTCCACACATATTACTCGGGTATTATTGAATATAATATTCTAAGTGATGGAGCTTCATTCGAATTGCCTCCGTTCAAAACCACCCTTCCAGGCGATGTTTTAAGGTATTCAACAGGAGAGGTAGCTTCAGAAGGAAAAAGTATGTACTTCTTGCTAAACAATGTATCTGATCCTCCCCGCATATATTCATGTAGATGATTACCAATATTGAATTTATACTGATAATTGTCTGCATCCAGTATACCTCCAAAATAATATGCAATTAATCCGTCATCAAGCAAATAAGTTTTTGATACATTGTCGAACAAACCCATATAAACAGGTGAAGTGTAAGTGACATCATCAAAGAGTTCCTGGTTAATAGGCAAAATGAGTTCTGCTTTATTAATTATGATATTGTAATTGAACTTCTCCCGAAAATCATCAAGTGTCGGAAAGTATACTTGCGCATAGGGCCCTGTTAATGCCTGAGTATATACCAGAGACTGACTATTTATTGTATCATTGAGAACTGATGAAATATCATCAGATAGTATATTATGATACATGTTTAAATTCATTCCAATCGTATCGTATGCAGAAGCAGTATTACCCACAGAAAACTGATCGGTTATCGTATCAAAACGTACAGAATCTTCATTCCAAACAAGAGTTTTTAGAATCAATCTCGATGAATTGTTAGTTACTCTTACAATTCCTCCTCCCTCATCATTTCTGAATTCTGTAGCTATATATATACCTTTAAAATATTCCTTGAAAATATCAACATTGTCCAGATAATAAGCGTTGTCTTCAACCACCATCTGATGCCTGATAAACTTATTTGCATAATCAAGTTTCATACATATTTTAAAAGCTCTTGTTGAATCGTTTAAAAATTCCGGGTCACCTATGCTGATAGGGCTTGGATTAATCATTTCAGGAGTTATTACAAAATCTGATTTTTTGTCAATAGGAATGGACTCTATCAATTCATAAACTGTAAAATCAATGGCCAAGGAATCCCCGTATAGATAATCATAATATAACACCAAATCCAAACTGTATACAGATGTGTTATCTGAATCAACAGTGTCCTGAAAACTGATATCACCTTTATGAAAAATGTCTGCCAGAAAATCTGCTTTTAAAGCTCCCATCAAAGGATCCATAACACTTCCCAGCGGACTATAAGTCAATGAGCTGCTATTGAGTGGTTTTGCTGATATTGTATACAATTCAACAGGAAGTACTGTATCATATACCTCCAGAAACTCATCTTCAGGAAGCAAATGAATTCCAACTTTTAAGGGTTCCTCACTACAAGATATAATCAAACAAAGAAAAATAAATGAAAATGCAAAAACGAATAATTTTCGTTTGACTGAGACTTTTTTAATCAGCTCCATTAACTACTTCACTTAATATTTTGTCATAAAACCGTGAATATGCATCCAGATATTGTTCTTCTGTTTGGTATTCCAAAACAGAAGTATCAGATTTTAGTGCATAATCAACCAATTTGTTATTTATTTTTTCACTCCCAAAAATAATACCATCCGAATAATTAATTGCCAATTTTGTAAAATTAACATAGTCTGGTGTAGAAATAATTTCAAGATCATTGGCATCAAGTTTATCCCAGGCCAATTTTTCTCTAAACCTTTTGTCCAGAACATCATGGAATTCATTATCATAAATAGAAGTGACAATTAAAGAATCCATAAAAAGAGGATCATCATTGTAAAATTTTTTAATATATAATGGAATCAGGTTTGTGAACCAGCCCTGGCAATGAATAATATCCGGTGACCATTGTAATTTCTTAACTGTTTCAATTACTCCCCGGGCAAAAAATATGGCACGTTCGTCATTATCATTGAATGATTTTCCATTGTCATCATACAACGTATACTTGCGCTGAAAAAAATCTTCGTTATCAATAAAATATACCTGCATGCGAGCCGTCTGAATTGATGCAACTTTTATTATTAACGGATGATCGGTATCATCTATTATCAGATTCATTCCGGATAAGCGAATCACTTCATGCAATTGATTTCTTCTTTCGTTAATGCATCCGAAACGAGGCATGAAAGTTCTTATCTCTTTACCTCTTTCCTGAATTCCTTGGGGTAAGTTTCGACCAATAATTGACATTTCTGTTTCGGGAAGGTACGGAGTGATTTCTTGCGCGACAAATAAGATCTTTTTTCTAGCCATCTGATTCTCAATATTTCCGAAATTCTTTGCAAAATTACTAAAAATATTTTCAATACTCTATATTTGTTGCCCCTCCCGTATTCAGGGAATAAGTATACATGACAAATTCAACGCTTTTAGTATTGATTGAAATCACTATCAGTCCTATGTTTTCATTAATTTTACCAAATGCATTTTATGCAAATCATAGAATATATTTCAAGTCTTGATGCAACTCTCTCAGAATTCAGAAAGCAGGATGCATTGATTGGTTTTATTCCAACGATGGGCGCTTTGCATGAAGGACATCTTTCTTTAATCAATCAATCCGTTGCTGATAATCCGATAACCATTGTAAGTATATATGTAAATCCAACACAGTTTAATGATAAGAATGATCTTAAAAAGTACCCCAGAAATCTGGATGCCGATTGTAAATTATTGAAGTCGGTAAAATGCAATATTCTGTTCGCGCCTGATGATAAGGAAATGTACCCTCAAAAAGATAACAGAGTTTTTGATTTTGGATTCATGGGCGGAATAATGGAGGGGGAAAGGCGGCCCGGACACTTTAATGGTGTTGCTCAGATAGTAACAAAATTGTTTGATGCTGTAAAGCCAGACAGGGCATATTTTGGAAAAAAAGACTTTCAACAACTTGCCATAATAAAAAAAATAGTGGAAGATCTCAAATATAGGATTGAAATCATCGCCTGTCCTATTGTAAGGGAAAAAGATGGACTTGCTATGAGTTCAAGAAACACTCTTTTAAAGAAACAGGAAAGAAAAGAGGCAGCAAAAATATATGAGACCTTGCAACAAATAAAGAAAAGAATAAAATATACCGATATTGATGAACTTAAAAAGTATGCCTTGAACACCATAAATCAAACTGCACATTTAAAACTCGATTACTTACAGATAGTTAATACAAAAACACTCGTTCCTGTTAGTAAAATAACAAAAAAAGACCCCGTAACTGCCTGTATTGCAGTTTATGCAGGAAATAT
>CAZWFM010000054.1:0-9331 GCA_964633185.1 uncultured Bacteroidales bacterium
TCAATTTCTTATACTTGTACTTATAAACATTATTTGAGTTGTGCAACAGCCACAGCCGGTAAAGTGCATAGGCTGTGTTGTGCCACGGGGATAGGAACGCAGGCCGATTTTTTGTATCTTTCCAAACAAAACTTAATGCGATGCAACGCCTACGACACCTTACCGGCAGAACGTTAGTCGGAAGCGGTGCAGACCGAAAAACACGAGATTATTATAACAAAATGATAAAAATATAATGATAGCCAACCCACAAAGTAAGAGTGTTCCAGCCCGTCCCACAACCGTCACTTCGCTTCCACACACTTGCTTTCTTTGCCTTTGAGATAAAAATCAGTTAGATATGAATTAACTTTATTTTCACATAGAATTCTTAACCTTTCTTTAATATGAAAGAAATTATAAAAAAATCATATCCGCATATTATTGCAATTTTAATATTTATTGTTCTTAGCGCAGTTTATTTTGCTCCTCAGTTAAAAGGTTATCTTATTAAGCAAAGCGATATTGAACAACATATTGGAATGAGCAAAGAAATCAATGATTTTCGCGAAAAATATCATAAAGAACCTTTATGGACCAATTCTGCCTTTGCTGGAATGCCGGCTTACCAGATTTCAACAAATAATTCAAACTTAGTAAATACAGTTAAAAACCTTATTCTACGTGTTATTCCAAGACCTATTGGATATATATTTATTATGATGGCCGGATTTTACATTTTATTACTATGCTTTAACGTAGATCCCGGGTTAGCCATAATCGGATCAATAGCATTTGGTTTGGCTTCATTTAACATGTTATATCTTGGGAATGGTCATAATGCAAAAGTGCATGCCATCTCTTTTATACCTCCATTGATTGGAGGAATTATTTATTCGTATAGAAAGAACATATATATCGGGGCAATTCTTACCAGTATTTTTACATGTCTTCATTTGTCGGCCAATCATTTGCAAATAACTTATTATCTTATGTTTTTGTTGTTTGCCATCATTGTTGTTGAATTTTACAGGTTTGCCAAAGAAAAAGCGATTCCTAAGTTTTTAAAAATTTCAGGTATTTTACTTGTGGCTGGAATGCTAGGTGTTTTACCAACAATTTCTAATCTAATTCTTACAAAAGAATATAGTAAACATACTACCCGTGGTAAATCAGAGCTCACAATCTCTTCTGATAAACAAAAAACAAAAAATAATGAAGCCCTTGATCCTGAATATATAAAAAGATATAATCTTGGTCATGGTGAAACATGGTCGCTTGTAATCCCTAATGTTAAAGGTGGTAAAAGTGGATACATTGGTCAGTATAAAAATGTTGTTAACGCTGTTGATGCAAGATACAGACAAAATGTTGCACAGTTTATGTCATACTGGGGTGAACAATATAGTACCGGAGGAACTTATTATTATGGTGCCGCTGTATTTCTTTTATTTGTGTTAAGTATCTTTTTTATAAAAGACAGAATCAAATGGGCTTTCTTGGCTGTTTCTTTTCTGGCTATACTCCTTTCATGGAAAAATGGGTTAGTTGTTGATTTTTTTATTGAACATTTTCCAATGTTCAATAAATTCAGGGACACAAAAATGATGTTGTATATTGTACAAATTTCTTTCCCCTTGATGAGTGTTTTGTTTTTAAAATCATTCTTAAAGAAAGAGGTTGATAAAAAGAAACTTATCTATGTCACACTGAGCGTGAGCGGTTTATTTTTTCTTTTTTATTTAATACCTACAATCTGGTTTGACTTTTTAACTAAAACAGAAGCACAATATTTTGATCAGCAAATGTTAAATGTAAAAAACAATACTGCTTATTTAAGTCAATGGGAAGGTTTAAAAACAGAATTAGTAAATGCAAGAATCTTAATATTCAAAAAAGACTGTTTACGAAGTCTGTTTTTTGTTCTAGTAATTGGAGTATTATTATTGCTTTTTATGTTCCGTACAATTAAAGAGAATTCGTTGCTTGCTTTATTAGGCATCTTTATTTTAATTGATCTATGGGGGGTTGATAAACGATATCTGAATAATGAAAAGAAAGGTTCACAATATCTTCATTGGGAGGATGCTTATGATTATAGAAACCCTTATAAACCAACTGTGGCAGATATTGCTATTCTGGAGAATGAACTTAAAGTGGATCCTGAATTGAATACAGTGCTCAAACAGGAGGTTGGAAAAATGAAAAATATGCAAAAATTGAAACCCAAGGAATTTGAAATAGAAAAAATCAAGGTTTATTTTAGGGAATTGAATTTTGGTACCGATTATAGGGTACTATCTTTAACCAGTCCGTTAACGATGAGTAGCCGAGACTGCTATTTTCACAAAACACTTGTAGGATATCATGGTGCCAAGCTTCGCAGATTCGATGAATTGATAGGAATATGGATTTCGAAAGAATATTCTAATCTTACAGATTTTTCAAAAACATTGCCTGTTGTTGACAGCATATTGGTATTACCCGATATTAAAACGAGTGTATTGAATATGCTGAATACCAAATATATTATTTACAATTTTTCAAAGCCACCTGCCATTAACCCATATAGATTTGGGAATGCCTGGTTTGTTAAAAATATCGATTTTGTAGATAGTGCTGATGAAGAAATGTTGGCTTTGGGTTCGATCAGTAAAGATAATGTTGTAATTCAGGAGAAATATAAAGAAAATTTGAATGGGGATTATACTTATAATCCTAATGCCAGGATTAACCTGACTCTTTACAGACCAAATCATCTTGTTTATGAAAGTGAAGCAAATAGTGATCAAGTTGCGGTATTTTCAGAAATATATTATGAGGATGGCTGGAATACATATATCGATGGTAGAAAAGCAGACTATGTAAAAGCAAATTTCTTATTAAGGGCAATGAACGTTCCAAAAGGCAAACATGTTGTTGAATTTAAATTTGAACCAAAATCGTATTATCTCAGTCGTAAAATATCAAGGGCAGGATCTGGTTTAATTATAATTTTTATTTCTATTCTATTATTTTTTAATTGGAAGTATAAAACAGAATAATACTAAATTTATAAGGATTTCTATTTTAAGGATTTAAACTATTTCTAATGCTCACCATCCCTTTACTTCAAGGCACATTGGCAAAACGCGCAAAGCTTACGTTAAAACCAAATTTTGCCAAAGAACCTTTTCGCCCATCCCGCTCCAACACTGGACTGAGAGATAGTGTGAGCCTGATAGATAAACTGATTGAGAACAATTACCGCCAGTGCCTAACACGCAATATAGCACATCGGCTAGGTTTGTGGCTCGTGAGATAAGAACGTAAGCCGCTTTTTAGTATCTTTCCAATCAAACTAAATGCGATGCACCGCCAACGATGCCATATTGCGGAAACGTTAGCAACAAGCGGAAAAAGACAACGACACAACAGACATTTCATTGCAACATGACAAATAAAAACAGAAAATAAAATATCCCGACACTCAGTCCGGCCCCAAAGTTTAAATTTTTACCCCACCGCACTTTTTTCGGCAAAGCCGTTTTGGCTATCACACATTGCAGCACATTTGCAAGCCCACACAAGCCAACGCTAAACCCAAAGGCTTGCAAAAGAGCTACAATTTTCAACCGCCAGTGCATATTGAGATAGTTGTAGTAAATTAAATCAGAAATAATAATGAAAACTTTGTCAGGTGATTGTTATTTATTAATTTATGACCCATAAACAGTAAAAGTCAATTATTATGTCTGAAATAGAAGTAAAGAGTTTAATTGTAGAATCCGCAACAAAATATTTCTCAAAATATGGTTTTTATAAAACCACAATGGAGGAGATTGCCATGCATATCCATAAAGCAAAAGGGGTTTTATACTATTATTACAAAAGCAAAGAAGAACTTTTTAATGAAGTATTGAAACAAGAATTGAATGATGTTAAAGTGGAATTAAGCAAAATTACAAGTAGTAATAATGAATTTTTAACAATACTTAAAAAATATTTTCTTACTCGTTTGAAATTATTAAATACGGCAGTTAATTATCACGAAACACTTAAAGCCGATTTCTTTGAAAAATATTATTTTGTTAAAGATGTCAGAGACGACTTTGCTGAGTTTGAACGTAACCAAATTACCCTGATTCTTAAAAAAGGTAAAAAGGATGGTTATATTACTATTAAGAATATAAACTCTACTGTAAATGTGATTATAATGATATTAAGCAGTATAGAAATACCTTTATACTTGCAAAACAAGTATGCCGAATATGAAAATACTATAGTTGAGCTTATATTAATGATAATGGATGGTTTAATGCACCCCAACAAATAAATTCTTTTTTTATTGTTAATATTTGACTAAAAAACATGTTTAGTCAAATATATTTTTATCTTTGCACTGACTTTAAAACTATATTGTTCAATAAATATAAAAACGAGATATGATAAGACTTGCGGAATTGCTAATCAAGTTAAAATGGCTGATAATTATAGCTGTTGTTGGATTAACTGTATTCTTCGGATATCAGGTTAAAAACCTTAAGATCGACTCTGATATATTAAATTCAATGTCTGATGAAGATCCCGTGGCTCTTTTATATAAAAAAATAGGAACTCAATTTGGCGGAAATGATATAGGAATGATCATTCTGGAAACAGATAATGTCTTTAAGACAGAGGTGTTAGCACATGTAAAACAAATAACAGACAGCCTGAAAATTACAAAAGGAATAGCAACAATAACAAGTCTGACAAATATAATTGATATTAAGAATGCTGAAGGTGGCATTGAAATAGGGCAACTTATTGACGAATATAACTTGCCTGATACAAAACAAGAATTAGATAGTTTAAAAACTTACATGTTTTCAAAAGAAATGTATAAAGGCTCTATCATTTCGGAAGACGGTACTGCAACCCTTATCATGTTTACCGTGTTGCACGATGCCGACAAACAATCGGTTGCCAGAGAAGTGAAAAATAAAATTTTATCGCTTAATCTGCCTGAAAAATTATATTTCGGTGGTTTGCCGGTTCTGATGAATGATATCTCTGATTTAATTAACGGGGATATGATCTTGCTTATACCCATTGCATTTTTATTGATTGCTCTTGTTTTACTATTAGGTTTTCGTTCAGCAAAAGGTGTTGTATTGCCCTTATTTATAGCAGGCATTGCTATTATCTGGACATTGGGCATAATTGTTTTAGCAGGTTATGAATTGTCTATGATATCGAGTAATATCCCGATTATTCTGCTTGCAGTCGGCAGTGCATATACCATTCATGTTATAAATCGTATCAATCAAAATTACGAAGATGAACCCAAGAAAACAATAATTAAAGCGGTTGCATACATGGCTTTACCTGTATTTTTAGCGGCAGCAACAACTGCCATTGGTTTTGTATCCTTCATATTGGGCTCATATCTCACCATGATACGCGATTTTGGTATATTTACCGCTATTGGGGTAGCTATTTCATTCCTGTTATCACTGACCTTTGTGCCTGCGATAATTTCTGCATTCACACAAAATACAAACAAAGTTATTATAAAATCAAAACCTACCCCAAAACCATTACTTTCTGATAATCTGTTAAAACCCCTTGTTGCTTTTCTGTTTAAACATCCAAAATATACACTGATAATTTGGGCAGTCTTGATCTTAATAAGCATAGGTGGTATGTTTTTTATTAAAACAAGTACCTCATATACAGAATATTTCAAAAAGGATAATCCTACCAGGGTTTCTGAAGACATCATACAGAAGAAATTTGGTGGTTCATTGCCCGTTTTCGTTTCTTTTAAAGGGGATATGCAAAGCCCTGCTGTTTTAAAAACAATTATAAAGACAGAGGACTATATGAAGCAGTACCCTGATATTACAACGGCTCAATCGGTTGCAGACCTGATTGAAGAAATGAATGACGTAATGGGTGAAGGGAAAAAAATTCCGGATGAAAAAGCCAAAATAGAACAATTGTGGTTTTTGCTGGACGGTCAGGATATTATGTCTCAACTTGTTACTGATGATCTGGATCAAGGCATCATCCAATCAAAATTCGCTTCGATTGACAGCAAGTCCATGGAAAAATTCGGAACATACATGGATAAATTTGTGAAAGAAAACTCAACACCTGATTGTAAAATAGAAGTGACCGGTTTGCCCGCCATATATAATAATCTCAACAGTAGCTTGCTTCACGGTCAATTGAGCAGTTTATTATTAGCTATAGCTATGGCTCTAATAATTGTCGGTTTAATGTTACGGTCCTTATCTAAAGGCATTTTTACAGTAATTCCTGTCATTTCGACTATTATAATTCTATTTGGCTTCATGGGTTATACTGGAATTTCGCTCGATATAGCAACGGTTCTTGTCGGCAGTATGGCACTTGGGATCGGTATAGATTATTCAATCCATGTAATAACAAATTTTAATCACGCCATAAAAGAAAATGGAAATGTTAATAAGGCGATCGAAAATGCAATTTTGGTAAGTGGTAATGCTATAATCATTAATGTGTTATCGGTATCTGCTGGATTTCTTGTATTGCTATTATCAGAACTGTTAATGCTTAAGAATTTTGGTTTATTAGTGGTCATGAACATGTTCGGCTCTGGGCTTGGAACTCTGACATTGTTGCCTGCCGTTTTAATACTTGTCTACAGGAAAAAGAAAATTATAGTAAATAATTAATTTATTAATATTAAAAATTCAAGTAAAATGGAAAAATTAAAATTATCAATTTTAGTAAGTACATTTTTCCTTTTGTCTGGAATTAATGTAAAAGCACAAGATGCAGTTTCCATTTTGAAAAAGATGGATGATGTAATGTTTTCATCTAAAGATATGATAGGAAAACAGAAAATTATTTTAATTGATAAAACTGGTAAACAGGAAACCCGTGAAGCAACCATGCAACAAAAAGGAACAGATAAACGCATCTTTCGTTTCACTTCACCTGCATCACAGACAGGTATTGCTGTTTTATCTTTGCCTGATGATGTTATGTATTTGTATTTACCTGCTTTTGGTAAGGAAAGACGAATTGCTTCAAGCGCAAAAAATCAAAAATTTGCAGGCACTGATTTTTCTTATGATGACATGGAATCAAAATCATATTCCGAAAAATATATCCCAAAATTATTAAAAACTGAAGCAAATGTATTTGTCCTTGAATTAACACCAAAATCATCATCCGATTACTCTAAGATAATTATAAACACTAATAAAACTAATTATTATCCTGAATTGATGGAATACTATGACAAGGGCGGTAATAAAATAAAAGTAGCAAAATACACTTTCAAAAAAGTTGGCAAGTATTGGAACCCATCAGAAATTGAAATGACAGATTTAAAAACAAATCACAAAACAAAAATGCAAATGTCAGATGTAAAATATGACACAGGTTTAACAGATGATGATTTTACTGTTAGAAAATTAAAACAATAATCATTTTTGTTTATGAAACGAATATTAATATTTACGATTATACTTGTATCAACCTCAAGTATAATACGAGCACAGGATAGCGTAAATGTGCAAAATCCTGATGAAAACAAATTGAAAATATCGGGAGAATTACTGACAGACGAACGATTTCTACTCAAAAATCAAAATGATTGGGCATGGAATGAAAACCGCCTTACCATAAAACTTGATAAAAAAATTACAGACAATTCAAAATTCTATAGTGAGGTTTGGCTTAGAAATATAGGGATGCCTAATTTGACAACATCAGCTGACCTATATAATAAAGGAATTGTTGACCCTTATAATTTGGAAATAAGAGAAGCATACATTCAAATGTTTGGTTTTCTTACAAAAAATCTTGATTTAAAAATTGGACGTCAGCTTATTGTTTGGGGTACAGCCGACAAATTGAATCCTACTGACAACCTCAATCCTTACGATATGGAAGACATTTTGGATTTTGGCAGGCATCGTGCATCTGATGCTATTAATATGAACTATTATCTTAATAATGATTTTTCTTTGCAAGGTGTATTTATCCCGTTTTTTCAGCCCGCTAATTTGCCTGTCGGTATTTTTTCAAATGCATTAAATTCAGGCGTGGAATTACCGCAAGGAATGACATTAAAAGGATTATCAGATACATTGCTAATGCCAAGATATAATTTGGGAGAAAGTTCTACAGTAGGATTTAAATTTAAAGGAATGGTTAAAGGTGTGGATTTCTCTTTAAGTTATGTTTGGGGGCGGGATGGACTTCCTTTATCTACGAGAAATACTTTCATTCCGGTTGATACACTTGGTGGGATTAATATAAATTCACAACTTTCGTTTATAAGAAATCATATCATAGGTGCAGACTTATCAACAAGTATTGCTGGTATAGGATTTTGGGCAGAAGCAGCAGCATTTATACCCGAAAATAATGTGATAATGACAAATGATTTATCTGCTTTTTATCCTATGTCGCCTGTTCCTGTAACACATGACTCAATAATATTAGACAAAACAAAACCGTATGTTAAATTTATCATTGGAGGTGATTATAATTTCAGCGATGGCTCCTATATGAATTTGCAATACATGCATGGATTTTTTCACGAAAGAGGGAATGAAAATTTAAATGATTATTTTTTTTTACAATATGAGAAAAAGTTTTTCAATGAAAAACTTAAAATTGCACCTATTGGCGGTACTTTCATTGTAACCGACTGGAATAACATAAAGGATAATCATGCTATTGTTTATATGCCGCAAGTTTCATATAAAGCAACAGATGATGTGGAAATAACCTTATCAACAGTATTTTTTAATGGCAAAGGAGACAATATGTTTGCAAATTTGAAAGATTACAACATGTTTATGTTTAAACTAAAATATAGCTTTTAGAATTAACCCTTAAATTTTTTATATGACATCAATAACCGAAACAGGACATACAAAAAATGCTGCAAATTTTGAACCTCTTTTTATTGCTCTTAGTGTTTTTCTTATTGCTCCAAGACTTTTTTAAATTTCATTTAAAATTTTTGCGATTGCTTTGAGTATTTTTGCTATAGATTGTTTTCCATTGACAGAGTTGGTATGAAAAATTCCAACCGCACAATGTCAAGCACATGCTGCAAACCGCACAAGCCACCCTCAACCAAAGTTTGCAGCAAGAGCTTGCCATTTTCAACGCACTACCGACAATGACAAAGACAAAAAAATAAAAATCCCTTCCCTTATGTAAAAATTTAAACGCCTACACACATTCCAACCCAGACAAAAACTCTCTGACAATTGACAGCGAAACTGGAAATAGTAGTATCTTTGTGTCATGAAAGACAATAACGTCGAGTAGGTAAAGGGGAGTTTCACCCCTAAACCTCTCTCAGAACCGTGCTTGA
>CAZWFM010000055.1:0-2497 GCA_964633185.1 uncultured Bacteroidales bacterium
ATCAAAATCCTGAAGGTAAAAATGAGCCATGCCCCGGTTAAGATATACCTTGTAAATAGATTCTTTAGGCATATCCAACTGCAAAGCACGATCAAAATCTTCAATTGCCTTGCTATATTTTTCTTTCTGCAGATGAAGAAGAGCTCTCAGATAATAATATTCAGGATGATCATAATACATCCTGATATATTCTTCAATATCCCTGTATGCATCCTTGCTTCTCTCATGTTCAAGAAGAATACTTATTTTCTTCTCCTGTATTTTAATATTGTCAGGTTGTATGACAAGAAAATCTTCCAGTGTTGTGAGAGCCCTGATAATGTCTCCGGATGCAACATATCGATCTGCCAGTAATAATGTTGATTCAACATCTTCCTGCTGTGAAAACAGACTACCATTCAATAAAAATATCAGAAGAATAGAAAATAATAATCTGTAGTTCATAATTCTATTCTATTTGCGACGTAAGATAGTAAAAAGATATTTGAGTTTAACTTTACACTGATACAATTAATAAACACTCTGCATCAAGTTATTACCTGATACAGGTTGAAAAACACCCTGACCATTTGATGAAATTCAAATCTGTGTTTTACTTCCTTTCCAGCTTTTTAAAATCCTGACTTAGAAAGCCATCTGGGTTATTACTCGATATTTTATGATAATCGAAATAATAGAAATTAGCATCGGCAGCTCCTATGATTATCTTGTAACACCTTGCATTAATTTTTGTGCCTTCCGGTCCGACTTTATGTAAAAAAACCACATCATCATCTCTTCCGGAAATAGCATCTGTAATATCTTCTTTTGTAACAATCCGGAAATCCGAAGAGTATATTTTTTTTATTCTTGCCGTTGAATTCACATCATCTGCAAGTTCTTCTTCAAGCAAATACAATGTCTTTCCCTGAATGTCTTTCATATTATCATTGTAATGTTGCAGCACGTTGGCTGATACAATCTCAGGATGATCTTTGATCAATAAGGCATGGTTTTGAATAAATCTTACCAAAATAGCAAGTTTGTATATATAATTATCCTCCTCAACATTATAATATGCCAGTGGTACCGATGCTATATCAGGCATCTGATTTTTTCTGAAATAATCTCCTCCAAGCGATAAATGAAGAAATCTATAAATGGCATCTGTTTTATCATTTTCGAAAGTTACTTTTGACATATAAAGAAAGGAATATTGAGGGTCAAAACGAAGCTCTTCAAACTGTTTCAAGGTAATAAATTCAAATTCTGTGATATTCCATTCCTGTTGCATAACTTCCTTTATTACAATGTTATACTCCATTAGCGGATTATCGAGCAATACGACCATGGTCTTTGTGTTAAAGAATGCATTGATATCATCTCTGGTTGGTACATAACTTTGTGCCAGAACGATTGCAGACATTGTAATAAAAAACAAGCTGATTATTGACTTTTTCATAATGTTATCGTTTAATTTTTTGGGAAATAAAGAGGATTTTTTGCATTGTATTTTCTGATGTATACGAACTTAAGTTGTTTTTTCTTCTTTTTACTCAATGCAACATATTCATCATGCAATTCCGGATCCTGCATAAGGATAGCTTCAACTGCTTCATAGCTATAATCAAGAACCCTGCCGGTATTGAAATCCAAAAGATACTGCCGCATCTCAGTAGTGGGATAAGATGTGTACGGTATTCTGTACGGATCGTAATAATAAGAATTGTAATAGTATGGTGAATTGTAATAATCAGCATACGTAGTATGACTGGCAATGAAATGACAAATAGAACCAATTAGTGTAATTCTGAAGAAATCATCATCTATGTTGATATAGATAAATCCGTTTCGTGAATATCCCCATATTTTATCGGGATCTAATTTATTTCGGTTGCCCAGGTTATCATAATAATAAACACTGGTTTTTACTAATACTTTATCAAGAAAATCCGGGTCATTATAATCGTATTCCGAAATAATCCTTGATTTTGGTAAAGGAGAATTTGTTTTAACATCTTCAAAGCTGAGATATAGACCTTCCTTAAACTGAAAGTCAGAATTATACTCAACCATATTGGAAGAATCTGCCTGAGGAAAATTGGTCTGGGTACTTAAAAATGCTAAAATCAGTATGGCAATATATCTCATATGAAAGATTATCTCCTTCAACAAATTTAACTTTTCTCAATCAAAGTCTGAAATTAACAACCGGTTTTATAACAGCTTTTTGGTTAATAATTACTTTGCGGATTGTCCTTTTAAAAACGAATAAAATTACTATTTATGCTAATTATTAATTAAATTTAATAAGTAATATAACAAATTACCCTGTTATGGGATTACTTCGATACCTTACAAATTATTTCTCAAAGAAAGTTGATAACAACCTTGATACGGAAGTTATTAACAAGGTAATAACCATAAGCTATGCATCTACGATATCTCTCTTTTTCTATATTACCTTCGGCATCATAGCCCTGTTCAATGAAAATTATCTTTTAGCCCTTGTATTAGG
>CAZWFM010000055.1:2597-9323 GCA_964633185.1 uncultured Bacteroidales bacterium
TCAATTCATGCAATTATTTATACTTATGAGTTTTTGCAGCTGCGAAACCAAAAAGCAATGCAGAAATGGATTGATGAAAGCAGGAATGAAAGCAAGCAGAAGGATGATTTTTTATCCAAATTATCTCACCAGATCAGAACTCCTTTAAATAACATTACATTAATTTCTAACCTGGTAGACAGAAGTAAATTGCCTGATGATCAGCAAGATCTGTTTGATACTATTATAGCTTCAACAAACAACCTTGTTGATGTTGTAAATAATATTGTTCAGGTATCGGTAATAGATATTGATGATGAAGAACAGAATCTGGTGAGTTTTAATATTGAATCAACAATTGATAATACATTATCATTATTTAAGAATCAACATAAGGATAAACTTGATATTCAATCAAATATTATTTCACCAAGTGCAAACTATATTGGTAATCCTATAAGGATCAAACAATTAATACTCAATCTTTTTGAAAATTTGCTTAAAGTCGAATTTAAGGAAAGACCTAAAATTGAAATATATGTGAACGTTACTACAGAAAATAATGAATACAGCAAGCTGGAATTTGAAGTAATTTGCCCGGTTCTCAAACTGAAAAAAGACGATCATGATAATTACGTCATTTCATCCTCTATACCTTTTCAGACCAAAATGGATTTGCAGAAAAATTATCTTAATTTCAGTATTGCCAGAAAAATAGTCCATCACTACCATGGTAATTTTGAAGTTCTTACAAAACAGAACAGTACAATTATTACTCTTGCTTTCCTTCTTCAAAATGACAAAATCCAAATAAAATCCAAAGAACCAAAAACGGATCAGTTCATTCAAACACAAATTAGTCAGAAACTTGAAGATGCCAACATTCTTCTTGTAGAAGATAACTCTATTAATCAGAAGATCGTTTTGCTTAGCCTGAAAAATAAAGTGAAAAATATTGAAGTTGCTAATAATGGGAAAGAAGCATTGGATAAGTTTGGAACAACAAAATATGATCTTATACTGATGGATATTCAAATGCCGGTAATGAATGGTATAGTAGCAACAAAAAAAATTCGTGAGCTCGAATCAAGCACGAATACACATACTCCCATCATTGCTATTACTGCCAATGCCCTATCGGGTGATAAAGAATCATGCCTTGCTGCCGGCATGAATGAATACATATCAAAACCCTTTGAAGTTGAGATATTATTGCAGAAAATGCGTAATCTGTTATCAAGCGAGGCTGTCAGTAAATCATCCTGAATTATTTTAAAGAATACGATTTGTCTATTCTGATTCCAACTACGAGAATGTCATCCACCTGGTCAAGTGATCCTTTCCAGTCGAGTATACTTCTTTTAAGAAATTCTCCCTGACGGCTCATTGGTAGCTGATGTAAAGCAAGCAGAAGATGACGAAATCGTCTGTATTTGTATTTTTTGCCTTCTGGCCCGCCAAACTGATCGGCAAATCCATCCGTGAAAATATAAATTACATCTCCTTCCAGAAGTGGAATAACATGGTTATTGAAAGACTTATCATTTGTATCCTCATCATTCAATCCTACAGAAAAGCGATCTCCTTTTATTTCAGTAATCGTATTATCGCGAACCAGATATAGTGGATTAAATGCTCCGGCAAATTCCAGAACTTTCATTTCATGATCAATAGCACAAAATGCCAAGTCCATTCCATCGCGGAGAATAACATTGTCAATATCACTAAACACCGTTTCAAATCCTTTGTTTAAGCTATTTAAAATTTCAGAGGGTTGTTTCTTCTTCTCTGTTTCAGTAATACGTCGAAACAATTCGAATCCTATAACCGACATAAAAGCACCCGGTACCCCGTGTCCGGTGCAATCAACGGCAGCAAAATAGATTCTTTCTCCCACTTCATTAATCCAATAGAAATCTCCACTGACAATATCCTTGGGAATATGAAGAATGAAGGAATCGGGAAACAATTTAGTAAATAGTCTTTGCGAGGGCATTAATGCCATTTGTATCCTTTTGGCATAATTAATACTGTCTGTAATGTTCTTGTTTTTTATCGACAATTCTTCCTTCTGCAGTTCAATCTTCTTCCCAATAAGCTCTCTTTCTTTGTATTCTTTATTAATTTTTCTTAATTGTCTGGTTTTAAAATATACTGAAAAATAAAATAAAATGATCAATGCTATCGAATAGAAGATGATAGCTATCCGTGATTGCAGGATAGGTGCTTTGATTTGGATTATTAAATCCCGGGAATTTGAACTCCAAATGCCATTGCTGCTTGAACCCATTATCTTGAGAAGATAAATACCGGCTTTAATCCCAT
This sequence comes from uncultured Bacteroidales bacterium, assembly GCA_964633185.1. Taxonomy (GTDB): domain Bacteria; phylum Bacteroidota; class Bacteroidia; order Bacteroidales; family UBA10428; genus UBA10428. Next base: position 4,902 of record CAZWFM010000055.1, read on the forward strand.
ACAAATCAATGTAATTTTTATCTCCCAATGATTTCCAGTTCTCGTTTTTATTCACCATCTCAAATGAGTATTTGTATTGATTTCTCTGTGGATTCCAAAAATTAAGTGCTGAAAAATTTATCCTGAGATTGCGGTAGCCCGGTTCAACAATCAAGGTATCTGCTCTTAACAGAGGCCTTAAATCGTACTTATCTTTACCGGTAAGTATTGCAGTCGTCAGGATAACATTTGGCCTTTTCTCAGTTCCTGCAATGGAATCCGGATTGAAAGTGATAAATTCATCATGACCAAAAAATAATAATTTTCCAACCGGATCTTTAGCTACTCCTCTCGTGGCAAATACTTCTAATCTCTGACCATGCTGAGCTCCCAGAAAATGAATTTGATTCTTTTCAAAATCAATACTTATCAGATCACCGACTGAAGCTATCCAAACCTTTCCTCTGCTATCCTGAATAAGAGAATTAACACAGCCAGTAATTGACAAAGAATCAATTTTAACCAATGATAATTTATGCGTCATTGAACTGTATTTGTATAGCCCATCAGAAGTTCCAACTAAAATGTCCTGTTCATTCAAAGTCAATAATGTATTGATTGATGTATAAAAACTCATTCCTGAATCAGGTAAGAATACTCTTTGAATTCGTTCGCTCTTCTGATTGAATTGTACTATCTGATGTGCCTGTAAAAGGTATACGCAACTAGGTGTAATGGTTATTTCAAAACTTGGATCAGAAAGAACGATCTCTGATACCCGTTCATTATCAGCATTTTCAGTTCTGTTCTTTTTCAGAATCATGATCTCATTTTCAACCGATATCCAGGAAGTTTCATCTTCTTCATTAATACAATATACAACATCATCGAAAGGGAAAGTATTCGATCTTAACGTACCTATAGTATACAGGTTATTTTTAGGTACAATGTATTCTGTCAATCCTTCGTCTGAACATACAAATACATTCCCGGTCTTGCTCTCTTTCAATGAATGTATTCTGGAGTTACTATTTAATTTAATAAGAACCGCCTTGTGAGGATTTCTTTCCTGTATATCCAGCACCAGTATTTTTCCTGAAACTAAACCCAGCCATAATTTGCCATTGGCATCAAAAACAGCTGAGGAAATATCATCAACATCAGATCCATTAAAATAATCTGATAAATGATAATGTTTTATGGCATTTCTATGGTGATTGTATTTAAACAATCCACTGGTCGTGCCTACCCAATAAATGCCTGATCTGTCAAAAATGCAAGAAGATACCTGATCATTTGAAACAAAAGGAACGTTAAGCTTTACGGATGACAGAACGGAATTGTGTTTGTAATCATAAAGGAAAACACCATGTGATGTGAATAATTCAAATGTAGTATCACTTTTTTGTTCGAAGGCAAGAATATGCCTTTCATTAGTGATCATTCCACTCAAGGAAATGAGTTTTGTGAGTTCCTGATTATCTTCACATAGCCAAATACTAACAGGAGTATAGATCCAAATTTCCTGATTCAATCCGTATTGAATTCCACGAATACCACCATCGTTATTAAGCCTGCCATACTGTGCCTCAAACTGCACTGATAAAGAATCATTTTCGATATTATAATTATAAATTCCATTCCCGTTTGCAAATAACAACCTCTCATCTTTGGCATTCAGATGAAAGTCGTTCCTACAGTCACCATTTGCAATATTCCGGATAACAGATTTCCTTTCAATATATCCTGAGGCAAGATCTATTTTCCCAAAATAATACTTACTCAGGAAGAAAATGTTGTTGTTTATGGTATCAATATAAAAATCATATACCGGTAAAAAATCAGGGTATAAGAGTGTATCTGAATATTTAGAGAACGATGCAAAAGTATTGTCTGACAGATTCAGTTTAAAAATACCTCCTTCCGTAGCACACCAAATGTTGTCATTGTTGTCTTCGGCAATTTTATAAATACGATCATTAGGGATGGCAAAGGGATTGTTTAGTTCAGCCTTATATTGAACAAAATTATACCCGTCAAACCGATTCAGTCCATCTGTTGTACCTATCCATAGAAGGCCTTCTTTGTCAGAATACAGACATGTTATTTCATTACACGAGAGACCTTGATTTATAGTAAATCTTTTAGTTGGATTGTAGTTTTGAGCCCAAATAAATTGAGATGTGAACAGTACAAACAATAATAAGTATCTGCTTCTCATAAGTAATTGTGCCGAGATATATATTACTAAAATTAGTTAACTAATCGGTAAGAAACAATCCAAGCATTGTAAATATTAGGTTGAAATAAAAAAAAGGGCAACAAAATTGTTGCCCTTGTATAATCGATAAAGAATACTTTTTTACTCAAATCCATAGCTGGCTACATCACCTAATTCTTCCTCGATCCGAAGTAGCTGATTGTATTTCGCCATTCTGTCTGAACGACTAAGTGAACCCGTTTTTATCTGGCCTGAGTTAGTTGCCACTGCTATATCAGCAATGGTTGAATCTTCTGTTTCACCTGAGCGATGTGAAGTGACCGAAGTATATCCGGCACGATGAGCCATTTCAATACAATCAAGTGTTTCCGTTAGGGTGCCAATTTGGTTTACCTTTATCAGGATAGAATTTGCACAACCCATATCAATACCTTTTTTCAGAAATTCAACATTGGTAACAAAAACATCATCTCCTACCAGTTGACATTGATCTCCGATTTTTTTTGTAAGTACTTTCCATCCTTCCCAATCGCCTTCATCCATTCCATCTTCAATTGTATCAATCGGATATTTACTCATAAGTTCAGCCAAATAATCAGCTTGTTCATCAGAGCTTCTGGTAGCACCTTTTTCGCCTTCAAATTTGGTATAATCGTATTTGCCATTTTCATAAAATTCTGAAGCAGCACAATCCAATGCTATACTAACCTGGCCTCCTTCAGATTTTCTGCCGGGTTTATATCCGGCTTCTTGAATCGCTTTAATAATTGAGTCCAATGCATCTTCGGTACCTTCAAGAGTAGGTGCAAACCCTCCTTCATCACCAACAGCTGTGCTCAATCCTCTGGATTTTAAAACCTTTTTCAAAGCATGAAAAATTTCCGAACCCATACGAAGTCCTTCACGGAAATTTTTGGCTCCTACGGGACGTATCATGAACTCCTGAAATGCTATAGGAGCATCAGAATGTGAACCGCCATTTATTATGTTCATCATGGGTACAGGTAAAACTTTGGCATTTGTACCTCCAATGTATCTATAGAGCGGCATACCATGATATTCAGCTGATGCTTTGGCCACAGCAAGCGATACGCCCAGGATAGCATTCGCTCCAAGCTTACTTTTTGTTTTTGTACCGTCAAGAACAAGCATCTTTTTATCGATAGCAACCTGATCCAATGCACTCATGCCGATTAATTCCTTGGCAATAATATTATTAACATTATCCACAGCTTTAAGAACGCCTTTCCCCAGATAACGATTTTTATCTCCATCACGAAGTTCGATGGCTTCATTTTTACCAGTAGATGCTCCGGAAGGAACAGCAGCACGACCAACAAAGCCACTGGCCAGAGTGACTTCTACTTCAACAGTTGGATTTCCTCTTGAATCGAGGATCTCACGCGCATGAACATGAACAATTTGTCCCATTATGAATAATTTTTAATTTGATTGTTATATGTTAAAATAATAAAAAGGGATTTAGCTGAAAAACACCTATCCCCATTCTATTTAAAATCTCAATAAACAAAATAATTATTCTTTCTTTTTTTCTTCTGAATTATCTTCTTTTGTATCTTCAACGTTCTCGTCCTTTACTTCGGTTTCCTCTGCTTTTGTTTCAGATGATATTTCTTCCTTTTCATTTACAACCTCTTCATTCTGCTCGGCAGATTTATCTGATTCAGACTTCACTTCTTCGGATGCCTCTTCAATATCAGCTTTACCTATTTTTGCTTCTGCTTCTTCATCTGTTGTTTGGACTTTTAATTCCTCAGATACCTGATCACCTGTTTCAGCTACGATCTCTGGCTCATTAGCATTTTCAGCAGATGGAGCAATATCCTGTTTTGTTTCTTCATCAACAGTTACTTCATCTGCCTGTGAAACTGCTTCCTGTACCGGTTCTCCTTCGTCTTTTTTCTTTCCTCCTCTTCTCCTTTTGCGTCCTGATTTGGCTTGAACTTCTTCTCTCGCTGCCAATAGGTTCTCATTATAATCAACGAGTTCAATAATGCACATATCTGCATTATCGCCAATCCTGTTTCCGATTTTTAATATCCGAGTATAACCGCCAGGACGATTGATTATTTTTGGAGAAACTTCTCTAAATAGCTCACTAACTGCTTCCTTATTTTGAAGGTAACTAAATACCAGACGGCGTGAGTGTGTTGAATCATCCTTTGATTTTGTAATAAGGGGTTCAACAAAAACCCGTAAAG
>CAZWFM010000056.1:0-9220 GCA_964633185.1 uncultured Bacteroidales bacterium
CGCAGATCACAGATCAAATACCTGAAAAACGAATACAAGATCATTATGTGGGAAGTGATGAGTCACGATTACGAAAAAAGAGTCTCTAAAGTATTCTCCCTCAAAGCAATACTCAGGTATACAAAAGAAGGCTCCATCGTAGTATTTCACGACTCGGTAAAAGCGATAGAAAAATTACGTTACATTCTTCCGCGATTTATTGAACATTTTTCTGAGAAAGGGTATAATTTTGAGGCGATCAGAGATCGCTAATCAATGGAACTGCAGGATCTTAAGAATAAAAAAATCGTAATTTTTAGCCCCGAAATTCCTCCATCAGTTGCAGGTTCAGGGGTTAACGCATATTATTTTGCTAAATTCCTATCTGTTTATTCTGCACATACAATTGTATGTCACCTCAACTATAATAACCAATTTCCATCTTGGGAAAAAAAGAATAAATTCATTATTAACCGTCTTTTATATTACAATAAAAATATCATAACAAAATTATTTTCATTTCTTCCTCTTTTATTTTCCTATTTAAAAAGAATCAAAAGCAATGATATTGTTATCATTTATAGCGGTTACTTGATTGGTTTTCAGTTTGTTATATTATTGTCTCTTCTATTCAAAAAAAAAGTAATCTTTCGTTCAACTTTATTAAATGGTGACGACGGAATGAATTTGGTTTCAGGCTTTTTTTTATTACGAAGGATAAATAAAATTTTACTGAGCAAAATCACACTTTATTATTCTATCAATAAAGAATTCACAAAAAGATTCAAGAAAGTTTTTGGCAATAAAGTGTCCATTTTTGAATCATTTCAAGGAGTTAATCTAAAAGTATTTCATCCTGTCTCAGTGAATCAAAGAAAAATTATAAGAAAAAAAATTGGTTTGCCAGATAATCATGTTGTATTGATAACAATAGGCAATCTGATCATGAGAAAAGGATATCATTTGCTATTCCCTCAAATTGCAAAATTAACCTTTCCATTCGTTTACCTAGTAGTTGGAGAATATGAACCAACACCCTTTCATAGAGTCTCAAATAAGGAAAAAACAGACATGAAACATCTTTACAATTTAGGAAATACAAAATTAGGTAAGAGGATTCTTTTTACTGGTCCCGTTTCAAATGTTTCTGAATATTTATGTGCTTCTGATTTCTATATTCATGGAGCCTATTGTGAAGGTACACCAAATGTGCTGTTGGAAGCAATGGCTTGTGGAATTCCATCCTTAACATATAGATTAACAGGACTTTCAGGTACCTTGATACATGATAACGTTAATGCTATTGAATATATTGATCATGATCAAATCCCATCAATTCTCGAGAATCTTTATAAGGATAAAAATAAGATTAAGAAAATGCTTATAAACTCCTCGTTGGAGATTGCCGGAAAATATTCATTAGAAAAGGTGGCAACTCAATTATTTAAGCAATTATATGCCTAGTCAGAAAAAAATCTTCATAAATGCCTCAACTGTAAAAATATCCGGAGGATTGATTCTTGCTCAGAATATTATTTCAACATTAATAAATAATTCTTCTTTTGAATTGTTGATAACATGTCCGCATGATAAATTCTATCAAAAACTTGAAGGTCATAATTCAAAATTCATTAAAGTCCCTAATTGGATGTTAAAAAGACTTTACCGTTTTTTTCATGATTATTTCTGGCTGCCTTATCAAATAAGAAAATTTTGTCCAAACATTGTATTTACCTTAGGCAACCTGCCTGCCGTCACAAAATTTATACAGATTTATCTTCATGATAATCCCTATGTTACTGAACGATTTTTAGCCAAAATACCTCTATCCTTTTATAAACTATCACTTCATTTTTTAAGACGATATCTTACTTATATACGAATGAAATATGTCGATTGCATAATTGTACAGACTCTTTACCAACAGGCAATGTTTGAAGCTAAATTAAAAAGCAAAATCCCAATAAAAGTGATTAGTCCTGGCATTCCAAATCATTTTAAATTCAAAAGTTCCAAAGTCCGGAATGGTAGGATAAAAAGTAATTATTATAAAGTTGCCTGCTTATCAAGATATTTTGAACATAAGAATATTGAAATATTATATGAAGCAGCTATACGTTGCAATCAACTAAATCTGCCTATAATATTTATACTTACAATTGAGAAAGAACACGGAAAAAAATCGAAAAAATTAATTGACAGAATTAAAAACAATGATCAGAATAATCATATTTTAAATATTAGGGAAATCGAAAAAGAAAACGTTGCAGCCTTCATGCATTCAATAGATGCCCTTATTTTACCTTCATTTTTTGAAACATTTGGTATGAATTGTATTGATGCATGGTACTTTAAAAAACCTTATTTTGTTACTGATACTAAATCTTTAAGAAGCAGTTGTAAAGAAGCAGCAATTTATTTCAATCCTGGGTCAGTGGAAAGCATAATCAATTCGATTCTATCCGTCCTTAATGATAAGGCTAGAATGAAGGAAATACAAAGGAAAGGGGAAGAACAATTAATTGAGTTGCCAAAATGGGAAAATTATATTAAAATATTAGAAGAATTTTCCTCATGAAACTTGTTTTATTTCTCTCAATAAATCGATCTGGTTCGAACCTTATTTTAAATGAACTCAGCAAAAATCCAGAAATATTGGTTTGTCCGGAAGCTGAGGTGCTTGTGAATGTTCTTTTACTCCATCAAAATAATTGTATTTCATTTAGAAGTTTTGAGCGAATAAAAAAGATTCTAGCAGTTGATTTTAAATTTAATAACTGGTCATTAAATATTTCTTCAATCAGACTAAATAACTCTATTAAAACTTATTTTGATGTTTTTATTCTGATCTTAAGTAAATATTTGAATCAAGTAAAGCCAGACGCAAGAATAGTTATTTTTAGAGCAGAAAGATTATTTCAATTAGTAAATAATCTAAGTCAGGAAAATATTTATAAATACAAAATTAAAGTTTTATACTTAATAAGGGATATACGCGCAATTTATGCATCACAGAAAAATACAATCAATCCTGATTCTGGAAAAATAATGTCCCATAATCCTGTTAGAACAGCAAAATATTGGATCTGGTATATTAATAGTATTGAAAATATGAGAGGTTTTTATTACGATCAAATCCGTTATGAAAATTTTATTTTAGAATACAATCAATCATTAATTCGAATATTTAATATGCTTGGAGCATCTATTAAAACATTAAAACCAACAGGTGATTTATATGAAAGAATGTTGGATCAACATAAGAAAATTCATAAAAACTGTATCAAGTACCCGATTGCTTCAAAAATTGATGCATGGCAACAGGCTTTATCAAAATATGAGATTCATTGCATTGAACGCCTGGCAGGAAAAATTCTGAAGAATCTAAATTATAGCTTATTAATCCCAAAAACCAGCCTTATATTACTATCCTTGTTGCTACTTAAATGGCATACTTTATATATTTCAGGCAAATTATTCAGAAATATCAGGTACAGTATAAAAAAAATAATTTATGAATAATCTAAGATTGGATGCTATTTCTCCAAAGCGATATTTCAAGTCTTTAATATTAGGAAACTTGATGAGAGAGAAGTTTAGTGATATAGAAATATACTGTATGTTCATAGGATATCAAAGAAGCGGACACAGTTATATTGGTGCTTTGCTTGACGCTCATCCTAATATAATTATAGCAATGGAGGCTGATGCGTTAAATCTTATTAAAAAAGGCTATAATCGCAATCAACTTTATTACTTACTAATGGATAGATCAAGGTATTTTACAAAATACCTGAAAAATATCTGGACTGGTTATTCCTATGCAATCCCAGATACATTCCAGGGGAAATATACAATTATAAAAGTAATTGGAGATAAAAAGGGCAGCGTAAGCACTGAGTACTTGGGTAATGATGAAAAATTAATTGACAAATTAAAACAAATTGTTCAATGCAGAATTAAAATATTGCATATTATCCGAAATCCATTTGACAACATCTCTACAATGACTATACGACATTTGAAGCCCGATACTGATGATGAAATAAATTTACTTATGAAAAAAATTGATCTCTACTTTAAGAAAGTTGAAATCAATAATAAATTGAAAAAAAACCGGAGTCTTGAAATACTCGATGTATATCATGAACAATTTATTGAAAATCCATTTGAGAATTTCAAGAAAATCTTGAATTTTATCGATATCAGTGCAACGGATGAATTTATTCAAAAATGTATTGCAAAAACTTATAAAACTCCTCATTACAGTCGGTTTGAAATGAATTGGCCTGAAAATTTAAAAGAATATGTACAGAAAAAAATCGATAAATATCCTTTTTTAAAACATTATACATTTGACAGGAAGTAATTCAGAAGATTTATTTAAAGAGATTAAATCGCTTATAATACTGCTGCGAAGGCAAAAAGAAACAGATATTATTTGGCCTCGATTTAATACTCTTATCAATGATAAAATTGACCAGATATGTTCAAATTTTGATACACGTTGGTTAGTTTCAATTGCAGATACCTTTGCTGATTATGGAACACCAATAGAGCAAAGAAATGCCATATTCATTAGCATAGTAGTAAATTTTGAAAAATTATGGGCTACAAATTTACTCATGTACGATATACAACTTAACCAGGATAAATTGAATATACTTAAAAAAAATCGAATTATTCCACTCTGGGATGGTATGTACAGTTTTAATATCAATCGCGGAGACATGATGAACAACCTTTTTTTTCGAATTAGAAGGCTGATAAAAGAAACTCCTGTACTCGAAAAAATTTTTGAGACAATACTTGATCGAATAATAATAAATGATACAATTTTGGCCAACATTAATATCTACCATCAAAGATTATTCGAGAATCCAAGAAAAATATCCATTGCGAAAGGAATCATCAGGAAAATCAGGTTTTTTCTTATAAATTACCGCCTATACTGAAGATGTCCTTTATTTCAGTTGAATGATTATAAAAATGAAGTGATCCATTATATTTTGACAATGGAAAATGAAAATACATAATTTCTTTCCCTTCATCATTTACTAATTTTCCATTCTTCCATGTTATTGTCCAATTGGTATGTCCCAATCTATGTCTTTGGGTGTCACTGTCATAAATTTGCTTTTTCAATGTCTGAAGTGTCCCTGATTGAGTATAATAATTGATGAGATGATTAAAATCTGCTGAATGCTCAAACATAGCAGGAATATCTTTTTTATAATGTTTATAATATGCATGTAGTTTCAAATAAGCTTTATTCTGCCTTAGTAAATATCTAAATCTGTTTTTTCTGACTTTTTTTCTAATTCTTTTCTTTAATATCTTTGCATTAAGCTTAATTCCTCTTGGGACAATAAATTCATCGAAGCAATAGCATTTACTACTTCTAAATATACCCTCATAATTAGGGGCTGCTGAAAAAAGACTATTAACTGGTTCCTGGTTTTTACAAAGACAAAAATGCCCCGGGAAGAAGGATTTATCCGGTGAAATTATATCATATCCGAATGAAATAGGTTCTGCAAGAAAAGAATCCAGATTCCCTAACACAATATCCAAATCGCAATACCCCCAATACATATAATCCTTGAGCCATTCTGAGAAAATATAGCCGAAAGCCGGCTTAAAATCACAGATTTTATATGGATGACGGATATTTGTCTCGAACTGCAATCTATTGCTTAGCAATTTATTAAAGTCATTCAATGTTGTTGGAATAATACGCACATTATCCGGTATTTTGTTCCGAAATGAAATATCTGAAAAGAGGATCCAATCATAATTGACATTGAATGCAACGCTTTTAAAAAAGAAATTAATCCAAGTTGTTTCTTCACCAAAGAAAGGCAATATAAAACAAGTTTTTTTCATTTTATAATACTAGCAAATCCTTATATACATTTAATGCCTATTGGACTAATCTCAAAGTTTAATGGTATTTCATGCTTATAATTCACATGAAACTCCTTTTTGTTCTTTGATAAACGAAAATGAAAAACAGGAATTTCCATTTGCGTATTAGTCTCAACTAATTTGCCTTTAGAATAGCGAATGGTCCAATTTTTAAATTTCTTTCGCTCAAAGCTTGCATCAGAAAAAATAAAATCACTCTCAGATGCCTTTATCAATTTATTTTTTGCCGCATACCATACTATCTCCGAAAAATCATGTGGAGTTATCATGCTTCTTCTCTTATAATAAAAGAAAAATTTAAATTTAAATTCACTTAATGTATAAGTACCTGATAATAAAACCCTGATCTGGTTTTTCAGTATGAATTGAATGAGAATTATTATTTTACTTAATGTCAGTGGCCTTAGAGACTCATTTCTGCAAACTTCATCGAAGCCCTCATAAATATTTGATTCAAAGATTTTTTTATAATCCAAACTTATACTATATAATGTATTCAACTGAGCATTATTTCTTACCAAACACATGGGTCCTGAAATAAACTCCGAATAGCCTGAAATAAGATCATACTTCTTCTCAATCTGTTGTTTAAAAAAATTACTGAGTTTACCAAATACAATATCCGAATCACAGTATCCCCAATAATCATATTTTTTTAAATCCTCGCTAAATATGTTTCCAAATGCAGGTTTAAAGTCACATACCTTGTAAGGAAATTTGATATCTGTTGGAATCCCTGTTTTTGCAGAGGCAAGTACATTAAAATCGGAAATGGTAAATTTTTTAATTCTTATGTTATCCCCTATTCCATCATAATGAATCTTGTTATCTGACAGAATAAGAAAATCAATATCAGAATTTAATTCACAACATCTCAAGTAAAACGGGAACCACTTTGGTAAGTCTCCCCAGTAAATATTTACAATACAAATATTATTAGGCATTTCTTTTTTTTGTAACTTATTTGCTGTTTATGTAAAAATATATGAAGTGAACTGTTTACAACTTAGTGCAAGCTATTTAGTAATTATTAATAATTTTCACATAATTAAATAGTTAAATCTTTATTTATTTTGCCCTTTAATTCATATATTTTGTAAAATTAATTATCCCATGAAAAAAACAGTTATTATACTTTACTTACTATCGGTTTGTTTTATTCATGTTTTTGGGCAAGAATGGATCTGGTCCAATCAATTGCAAAGCAATGGAGATGTCTTTCCCAGTAGCAACATTTCCATTGATATTATTTCAGACAATTCAGACAATGTATACTATAGCGGACATTATGATTCGAATCCGTTGACAATTGGTAACATTACAATTCCCAATGCCGGGAATTGGGATGGTTTTATTTGCAAATTTGATCCGGATGGTAATATTCTCTGGGCTGATGATATTGGAGGAACCGGACGTGATGAAGTCGCAGCTATGGCTATCGTGGGTGATTATGTTTTCGTGGTTGGTAATTTCAGAAGTAATCCTGTTACATTCGATCCCGGAATTACCCTTCCAAATTTTAGCCATTATGATGTTTTCCTCGCCAAATACGACTTAAATGGGAATTGTATAAAAGCAACACGAATTTTTTGGGGTACTGATCCGGATAGAGCAAGGGATATGTATTATGATGCAGCACTGAATAGACTTGTTGTTGTTGGGCATTTCAAAGCTGATATTAATTATTTTAATGGTAGTACAGATATTGCTGTAAATGCTCAGAGTAACAAAGATATGTTTATAGCACAATTGGATACTGCTGGCACAGTTACGCGTTTTAGGAATTTCTGGACAACAAATGATAATACAATCCTTAAAGATATCAATCCGATTCAAGGGGAAGGATATTATTTAAGTGGTGACCTAACCGGTAAATTGTTTTTTGCAATCAATGACTCAATTGTAGGTGATCTTGTAAATACAGATGCTTTAGCGCTTCGTATAGATAATTCACTAAATAAGGTATGGGCCCGACGTGGCGGAGGTACTGGTTATGATCATGCAAATTCTTCTGTTTCAGATCAATATGGAAGTCTTTATCTTACCGGAAAAGTTGAATCAAGTGTTCAATTTGATAGCACAGCAACATTACTTTCAAGTCCCAAAACCGGCATGGGTGCAGGAGATATTTTTCTTGTAAAATATAATAAACAAGGTACTTTGCGTTGGTTTAAGAGAAAAGGGGATATTGGAGAAGATGATGGGTATGGAATTATTCAGTCTGAGAATCTGGTTCAGTTCTGTGGTAATTATGCCGGAACAGTTATTTTTAATGTTGATACGCTTCAAAGTAGTTCTGTAACTGAATACAATACAAGCTTTGCCATTTTTGATCTCACAGGTAAGGAAGTTGGTGCTCAGGGTATTGAGGGAGATAGCACAGATGTAGGTCGTGCAATAGCTTTAGATTATAATAGAAATACAATTATTGGAGGATACTCGAATTCTAACCCCCTAATTATTGGTGATTCAATATTTTTAAATGGAAATAATTCGCGAAATGGATTTATCGCTTTGTTCAGTTACCCCATGTTAGCTAGCTTCTCACATGTTGAAAATATCAAATGCAATGGCGATAACACTGGCCAGCTTATCGTCACCCCTTATTTCGGTGTTGGTCCTTATACGTTTGAATGGAGCCATAATCCCGGCTTAAATGATTCAACTGCTTCCAACCTAAGCGCCGGGATATATTCGGTCACCGTTACCGATTCGAGGGACTCTACTGCATTTACCTCTACTACTCTTAACGAACCCCCTCCAATAACCATTACTCCTGTTATTACCGATGTTAGCTGTCATCCGGCAAACGGTACGAGCAATAACGGAAGCATTGATATTACTACGGGCGGGGGAACCGGCCCGGGGACTTATTCCTATGCCTGGGAGGCTATTTCAGGATCAGGAATAAATCCTACAAACGAAGACCAGACAAGTCTTACTATGGGCGAATACAGTGTTACGGTTACTGACGAAAATCTCTGTGCCGAAGATGATACCTTTGCTATCAGTCAGCCTGATGAAATCCTGTTTACAGGTTCAGGTGTTGTGCATCATATTACAATACCCCCCGGAAGCAACGGAGAAGTTGACCTGAACGTATCGGGTGGAACTCCTGCTTATAATTATAGCTGGACAGGACCGCAAAGTTATAGCTCATCAGATGAGGACATTTCAGGTTTATCCATCGGAGGCAATTATACCATTCAGGTTTCTGATGCAGTCTTAGCTCCCAATACGTGTGTGGCAGATACCATTTTTGTCGTTCTCAGTGATACCATGCTTATAGCTTATATATCAAACAAAACAGACG
>CAZWFM010000057.1:0-3144 GCA_964633185.1 uncultured Bacteroidales bacterium
TTCGAAGTACGCCGGTTTAGCAAACCGGTGGTTTCAGCCACTCACCCATCTCTCCTGACAGGTAATGCTGAATTTCAGAGCTGCACAAAAGTATTAAATCCCCTAATAAAAGCAAATGACAGAATACAATTCTTTATTTACTTTTTCTTTCCTTTACCTAATTCTTCACCGGTTATGGAATCCCTCATTTTAGTGTCTGCTTCAATATTTCTTAGTCGGTAATAATCCATTATACCCAAATTTCCTGCCTTGAAGGCTTCTGCCATAGCCAAAGGGATTTTTACTTCCGCTTCAATTACTTTGGCTTTAGCTTCCTGGGCTTTCGCTTTCATTTCCTGCTCAAGAGCTACGGCCATTGCCCTTCTTTCTTCAGCTTTCGCCTGGGCAATATTTTTATCTGCATTTGCCTGATCCATTTGTAACACAGCACCAATATTTTTCCCGATATCGATATCTGCAATATCAATTGATAATATTTCGAAAGCTGTTCCCGCATCCAGTCCCTTTTCAAGAACAACACGAGAAATAAAATCAGGATTCTCAAGAACAGATTTATGAGACTCAGCAGAACCAATGGAAGATACTATTCCTTCACCAACACGGGCAAGCACAGTGTCTTCACCTGCACCTCCGACAAGCTGTTTTATATTAGCCCGCACAGTAACTCTTGCCTTGGCGATCAGCTGAATTCCATCTTTAGCTACTGCAGTTACAGGCGGTGTATTAATTACCTTCGGATTTACTGACATTTGAACAGCTTCAAGAACATCCCTTCCGGCCAGATCAATTGCCGTTGCCGATTTAAAATCAAGATCAATATTTGCTTTGTCAGCACTGATTAAAGCATTAACAACTGAACGAACATTTCCTCCGGCAAGATAGTGAGCTTCCATATCATCACGATTTAATTTCAATCCCGCTTTGGTAGCACTTACCAGTGCATTAATAATAATGGCCGGGGGTACTTTTCGTATGCGCATCCCAATCAATTGTCCGATGGGAACATATACCCTGGCAAATACAGCACTGAACCATAAACCGAGAGGTATAAAATAAAAGAATAGCCACAGAACAAATATCGCAACTACTATTAATAAAATGATTAAACCGATTCCTTCCATTTGATTAGTTTTTAGTTTCTACAAAAATTTTATTTCCTTCAATTCGTGTTATAATAATGTTTGTACTACTATTAATATAGCTTCCGTCTGAACGGACTTCAAATAAGTTATCATGGATCAGCGCCTTACCGATAGGTGCCAGACGGGATACTGTTTTCCCCTCATCCCCCGGTTTTACTATTTCTTTATCGATGCCACTAACTTTCCCTTCTATTGTTGATTTTAATCCGAAACGTTGCCAGGTTTTAAGCTTTAAAGCCAGAACCAGCAAAAGGATGAGTGTAACTCCCGTGCTCAGAAGAATGTAATTGCCGGTGGTGGTATCATGAAAATAATATCCGCAAAAAACACCCCCTGCAATCATAAGAAATCCACCAATCCCGGCTACAGTTATTCCGGGAATTATTAATAGCTCAACAAGTAGCAGGAGAATTCCCAGAAGAATCAATAAAACAATGGACAATATGGACATATCTTGTGATATGAGAATTAATCAATAGTTGCTTCAAGTCCTTTATCGATGAGAGCTTGTTTGTATGGCTTTAAATAAGGATAATCTCCCTTCTTAACATCACATTTTCCTTTAAAATGAACAAGGTATGTGCATTGTTCCGCCTGTACAGGTTCAAGTTCACAAACCTTAATAAGTGCTTCAATCACATAATCAAATGTATGAACTTCATCATTATGAAGAACCAAAAAACGCTCGTTATTCAGCTTTTCTTCAACAACTCCTTCTGAATCAGGCTTATTAGAATACTTTTTCTCAGCCATATAAATAAAGTTCAATATAACCTGTTAATTACATTATGAATTGAACACGTTCAAAGGTAGAAAAAATAATAATAGAATGCTCCTAGGTTTAAAAACCGGATAAGATTAATTCCTGTTCCGATAGAATAAAGTCACATACAACTCATTTTTTTGCATATTCTATTTCCCTGGCTTTCTGAATATTAATCTTTTGGCTGTTGTTGAAGGATACGATGAATGCATCAGGAAAGCCATAATCTTTAACTCTCTCAAGTGCTTTCCTTACCTCTTTCAGCGATTTAAAATTACCAACATAATACTTTGTTGTGCCATTTTCAACTTCTTTTGAAATTGGCGAAAGTCCTCTGAATGTATCTTCAGGAATTGATTGAGAAAAAGAACCAAGCTGAATCTTATATACTAATCCTCCTTGCATCGTATTTAAAGGAATAGGATTGTTCATGGAATAAGGCGAGGTTTGCTGAATAACAAAATCTGATTGTACCTTTCTTGCGGTTTCTTTCCCTTTATTGTATTCAACCCTTTCATTATCTGCTGTATAGATCTCATGCTGATTCGATTCTTCAGAATATGAATATACGGTAATTCCGTTTACATTATCTTCCATCTGAATGTTGGGATTTTTATCTTTCTGAGTCTCCTCCTCTATTGAATCTGAGTTCTGTTCTGCGAGTAAAAATTTCTCATCAGCAAGTGTCTGAAGTCTTTTTGATTCCTTATCAATAGTAGTACTATTAGCAATCAATACCTGCCTTTTCTGATAATCTTCTTCCGTATCAATTTTGATTTGAAGATCTTTAACGATCCATGCTAATGAATCGCTTCGGGATTGATAAATAAGAGCTTCTGTGAGCAATTGTTCATATCCATATTTTCCATCAGGAGTCGTATCAAATTTCGATAATTCTCCCGGTGAAAGTGTACCCAGTTCATATTTTTGAAATGCAACACTCATATTGTTCAATTCACTTTTATTGGTTAATTGTGCATACGCAATGATTTCTTCACGATTTTTCAGTGTAAGGTATTCAGCCTGTTTCTCATTGAAAAATGTATATGCAATATATTCGTTAAGTCCTGTATTTCGATTGGAAAGAAAAACAGATTTACTTCCATCTGCTATATGAACAAACAAGATCTCATCATTTGGAGTATTTATGGGAAAATATAATTTTTCAACAGATGCCCATGCAGATTTCGATGTATCATAAATACACTTGAAAATATCATAACCTCCTGTAGTATTGTG
>CAZWFM010000057.1:3244-9067 GCA_964633185.1 uncultured Bacteroidales bacterium
GCATCCTCAAATTTATAATTCAAATGATAGGCTCTTCCAAGGTAATAATATGTATCATTCCCATAATTACGAGTAGCTGCAAACTTTAACAATTCAGTAGCCTCACCCAGCTTTTGATTGGAATGAAAATAAGATCTTCCCAGATAGTAAGCATATCTTGAATCTTTGGGAAAAAGATCGTATAACAGCTTAAAATCTGCTGATGCTTTGTCGTATTTCTCCGCCTTAAAATTTTCAAAAGCACGATCTTCCAGTTCTGTTTTTGATACCTCCTGACCATCCAGAGAAATAAAGAATATTCCAATAATAGAGATAGCCAGCATTACACTGATTTTTTTTGTGGCAAACAACTTCATGACTTATACTTTTAGAACGAAGGAAATTTACATATTTGATTGACAGGGTAAAAGAAGAGTTATTCACAATTCGGATATTCCTAAAAATAGACTTATCTTCGGCATTCACTTAATAAAAATTTAAATAATACCGCAAATGAAAAAACTAACAAATGCAGGCATAATACTCCTGGTAATCATAGCATTACAATCATGTAATTCAATTTCTTCAAAAGATGCAAAACTGAAGACTCAGGCTGACTCAGCAAGCTATATGATAGGCATATCGGTAGGTTATAGTTTAAAAATGCAAAGTGTTCCTGATATAAGACCTGAACTCATTGCAAAAGGAATTGAAGAAGTCATGAATTCAGATTCAACCATATCAGCACAGGAAGCCAATATGTTTTTGAATATGTACTTCACTCAGCTTCGTGAAGAAAAAGGAAGAAAAAATCTGGAAGAAGGAAACGCATTTCTTGCCGAAAATAAGGATAAAGAAGGTGTTGTGGAAACTGAAAGCGGATTGCAATACAAGGTTCTGGTTGAAGGTACAGGCAAATCACCTAAACCGGAAGATCGCGTAAAATGTCACTATAGAGGAACTCTTTTGAACGGTGAAGAATTTGATAGTTCTTATAAATTGGGGCAACCTGCGGAATTCCAGTTAAACAGGGTTATTTCCGGCTGGACTGAAGGCCTTCAGCTTATGAGAGAAGGCGGAAAATATGAATTGTATATTCCTTCCAACCTGGCATATGGACCAAGAGGAGGTCAGAAAATAGAACCAAATATGACATTGATTTTTGAAATTGAACTTCTTGAAGTAATTCCTTCAGCCAATTCTAATGAGTAAAGCTACCCTTAAAACTGACAAAGGGACAATGCTGATCGAGTTCTATGATGAAGACGCTCCAAATACAGTTGCAAACTTTATTAAGTTATCAAAGCAAGGCTTTTATGATGGTTTGGCTTTCCATCGTGTTATTCCTGAGTTTGTGATTCAGGGAGGATGTCCCTATTCCAGGGATCTAAGTAATCCCAGAGTTGGTTCAGGAGATCCGGGCTTTTCCATTGATTGTGAACTTGATGGAGAAAATCAATACCATGACAGAGGCGTATTATCCATGGCACATGCCGGAAGGAATACCGGTGGATCGCAGTTTTTTATCTGCCATAACAGACAAAACACAAAACATCTTGATGGGAATCATACTTGTTTTGGTAAAGTCGTGGAAGGCCTTGAGTTAATCGACCTGATCAGAGCAGGAGACGCAATTCAAAGTATTGAAATAGAAGATTGATCAAAAAATATTTTTCAAGAAAGAGTGGTCTTCTAAAAAGAAAATAAACCGCTAACCTGATTACCGAACAGGCAGGGTACACAAAGACTGCGATAAGAGCACAACGTAATACCAATCAGATTTTCAGATATTTGGTACTTCATGTTATCTTGGATTTCTGTAGTTAAAATTTAAATATACTTTTTAAAAGACCGCCTCTTTTTTTATTCCGGAGCATAAAACCTGATCATTTGTTCTATTGCCCGTTTGCATACAGGACAAAAAGAATTATTGATTTTTGACTTCATCGAACAATCGAGATAAGGCCGAAAAACGCCCTTATCAGTGTATCTTGCACCTTCAAACAATCCGACAACACCTGCATATGTTTTCAGATTAGGCGTGGGTATCGGAACTGTGTCAGAAATCATACTCTGCCATTTCCTCTGAAAATCAATACAGGTTGTAATATTTGGCTGATATGGTTCATATTTAAGATCGGAATTTGTATTGTACGGCACCAGAGAAGAATAATATTCATCAGCCAGTGATGCAAAACCATGACCAAATTCATGATGAAAAAGAAATTCGGAAAATTCATTATCGGATGTATAGAGTGTTAAGTAATTATAGATCCCCCCTCCTCCATATTTATCAGTGTTTACAATAATGCAAAGCTGATCATAGGGAATTCCGGATACTATATCCCTTGCCTTCCAGATGTCCTCTGTTGTGAGGTATCGTTCGCTCCCAAAAGTATTGAAATGCGTATGCAATGCTGTTTCTGATAAAATGTCACTACTTGTGCTAATGAACCTGCTCTCGGATGGAATAAAAACTGCGAGAATATTAAACGAAGATCTGAAATTAAGATAAGGATCCCACTGAAATAACTCCATGCTGGTTTTTTGCACATCTCCATAGAATTTTAAACTATCAGCTGCGAGATACCCTTCCGAGAGAAAAACCAGATCGACCTTAGAACAAGCCTTACCGTTGGCAAGAACTACCCTGACCTTCACTTCGGCAGGTGGTATTTTCTCTTCAATCTCACAAATTCCGGGATTAAAGAATATTGAAAAAATCCTCCTGAAACTCATATCATAACTTCTCTCCGAAATCTGTATACGAACAGTATTGTGAGGAAAAGGCATAATCACGGATTCCTTAAACTTTCTGTTCAATGAATCAGCCTTGTCTGTTATCTGCCACTCTTTGAACAGTGAAGAATACCCACGTGAATAGATCAATGTGTTGCTGACAGAATCAAAAACCTCCAGCAATAACTCACCATAAAGAAAAGTATCAATCGTATTGATTTTTGATCCTCCCCATTTTTGGTCATAATATAAACCGCAACTGTCGATCTTTGTATTTTCCCTGTCCCCGCTGATCAAATAATCAAACCTAAGTTTATCTTCCTGAAAATAGTAAGAAAAGTCTGATTGTGCTGTTGAAGAAGTAACAATTAACAGAAGAAAAATTATTGAATGAATATACTTCATTAAATTATTTTGTTTAATGAATCATTGTATTTTTGCAGCGTTGTAATAATACAAAAAAAGCATAGATATTGTGTGTCATGAAAATCCGTTTTTTATTTGATGTTAAAAATATCCTTATAAAATGGGGCATTGAAGAGGTATATGCAAATTATATCAACATTATTTTTGGCGTCATTCTCATTCTGCTTTTGGCGTATTTGTCGGATGTAATTACCCGTCGTATTATAGTATCTGTAATCGGCAGAATTATTAAAAAGACTTCTACAAGCTGGGATGACATATTCTATGAAAAAAAGGTATTTGAGCGACTTTCACACCTGGCCCCTGCACTTATTTTACACTATTCTATCAGCTATATTTTGGGAGATTTCGAAAGACTGACCGATATTCTGCAAGGAGCGATAACCCTTTACATGATCATTATCTCATTGCTGGTGGTCAATTCCTTCATACTCGCTCTGAGTGAAATTTATACTACTCTTCCTGTTGCAAAGAACAGATCGATCAAAGGGTATATCCAGGTCTTTCAGATCATTATATATTGTATTGCCATCATCCTGGCACTTTCTGTATTGCTGGGCAAATCACCTGCCGTTTTATTGACCGGTATCGGTGCCCTGGCAGCAGTGTTGATCCTTGTTTTTAAAGATACCATCCTTGGATTTATTGCAAGTATACAACTCTCAGCCAATAAAATGGTACAAATCGGTGACTGGATTTCCATGCCAAAACACAATGCAGATGGAACTGTAACTGAGATCACTCTCAATACGGTGAAAGTCCAGAACTGGGATAAAACGATCAGCACAATTCCGACCTATGCCCTGATATCAGATTCATTTGGAAATTGGCGCGGTATGGAAGAGTCGGGAGGAAGAAGAATTAAAAGACACATAAATATTGACATGCGGAGCGTGAAATTTTGCACACCGAAAATGCTTGAAAGATATAAAAAGATAATTTACCTGAAAGAATATATAGAAAAGAAAGAAAAAGACATTGAAAAATACAATAAGGAAAACAATATTCCTAGTGAAATCGTTGTTAATGGAAGAAGAATAACAAACCTTGGTACGTTCAGAAAATATCTTGAATCGTACCTTAAAAATCATCCTATGATCCACAATGAGATGACATTTCTTGTAAGACATTTACAACCAACAGACAAAGGAATACCTATAGAAATATATGTTTTTAGTAAAGACCAGCGATGGGCATATTACGAAAGTATCCAGGCAGATATTTTTGATCATATATTGGCCGTTATTCCGGAATTTGATCTTAAAATATTTCAAAATCCAACAGGTGACGATTTTAAATCGTTGGTAAACTAACAGGTGCGAGAGGAATTTAAGAATGAAGTATAAAAAAATTGTATTCATTATTTGTTTTACGTTAATTCCTGCTGCGATGTATGCACAGGATTTTATTATAGGTGTAAAATATAGTGTTGGTAACAGCATATACAAACGACAATCTGATGAATGGGAAACTGAGAAATATATAACACAATGTTATGGTTTGACGCTGGAATTTTCACCTTATTTCTCTAAATTTTTTATTGTCTCCGGCGTTGATCTTGAAACGAACAGTATCGGAAACAGTTTCATGATCCCTCTGGCTTTACGTATAGCTTTCGGGAAAAATTTTAAGGTATTTATTGAAGGAGGCGGCTATTGCAGTTTTGCCCGGAAAAACAAAACCGAAAAGTATACTCTTGTTAATAATTTTGGAGCCAAAGCCGGGTTGGGCATGCAGTATAAAATTGATAAAAACTGGATCGCTGAAGTAGCTTATGCAGGTAAGTTTGGCTTAACACCGCGACTGGAAGAAAAAATTATTATTGCCGGGTATCAGACACAAATTGAAAAATACTCGGTGATATCACATCAGTTAGAATTGTCTGTGAAGTATAGATTTTAATTTTCCTGTCTGATTTTCCCTCCTGTGCAGTATTCCCTTCGTTTTCATTCATTTTGGATTTTCTGAAAATCTATTTTTCAGCATATGATACGAATGAAGCTCCCCGCCGCAAGCAGACGGGGTATATTCATTTGGTTTTTATCAAAACCGCCTCAAGAGGCGAAGTATTTACCATCGCTCCCGCTTTCAGCGGCATTGCCTGCCTGCCAGCCACAGGCTGGTAAACCCTCCTTCGGCGGGTAAACCGGCAGGCAGGTTCGACTAGAAAATTTCATTTCGCAAAACTCATGAAATTTAAGTCTCACGAATAAAAAAGGCTCCGGGATTGAATTCAGAGCCTTTATTCAGAAATATTACCCGGTAGATCTATATTGCCTTACTACCTTTCTCCTCAGTTCTTATCCTTATGCATTCTTCCAGGTTTGATATAAAAATTTTTCCGTCACCAACTGCTCCGGTAGAATTTGATTTGGCAGCCTGAAGAATTGCGTTTACAGTAATGTCTACAAATTCATCATTCACTGCAATTTCAATTTTCACTTTGGGTGTAAGATTGGGCACAACCTTTTTACCTCTGTAAATATCAGGTTCTTTTTGCTGACCATGTCCTGATACGCGGACAATGGTGATACGCGTAATTTCGCTCTCAATAAGGGCTTCCCGCACCTCATCAAGTTTACTTTCTCTTATAATGGCTGTAATTAGTTTCATAAGCAGTAATATATGTATAATGTTTTCATTATTAGTTACTTAAATATATTATTAAACTCAGTGGTT
>CAZWFM010000058.1:0-5503 GCA_964633185.1 uncultured Bacteroidales bacterium
AAGACCAGACAGAGTTGAATTAATGATTTGCACCGTAAAAGAGGGGATAAAAAAAGCCACGATTTTAACGTGGCTCTTATACTTTATTCTATTACTAAATATCAATTGTTTATCAGTAGCTTACCAACCCTTCTTAGGCCATCGAATTCAATGGAGTAAAACAGTAAACCATCCGTAATCTCAGGGATATCCTTAAGATTGACCTGAAGGGTCTTCTCTTCAAACACAGTATACCGACTTTCATAAATTGTCTTACCCTGCAAATCGAATATTCTGAAAGCTACCTTGCCCTGTTCAGGTGACTGAAGATGAATATAAATCACGTCCTGTGCAGGATTTGGGTAAACTTCAACACCCGGGATATTATTGGCTTCAGCGATTTCAAAACCTTCCGGTGCCTGAATGGTTAAAGTATCAGTCACATCGATATATAGTTCTGCGGTTTGTTGGTAGGGATCCTCTTTTGTGCGGAATATAAATCCCATTTTTTCAATGTTTTCCGCCTCTTCCGTATCATAAAAACCATGGATATCCGGGTATATGTAGTAACGATAAATCGAATCACTAACCTGGAGCATACGGGTCTTGCTGTTATTTACTTCCCAGTCTTCAAGAATAAATTTCCAGTCGCTGTCGGAAGTGCTTGAGGTAGTTACCAACCCGGTATATGCATAGAGTGTATCTGTATAATCAAGAATGTCTTCGGATTGCTCAGAGTTAAGAGTAATCACCACAGATTCTGTTGCATAAGGTTCAACAGGTTGTGTGGTTATTAGTCCGGTCGGCTCACTTTCAAACACTTCAATATACAGATTTCGTGTTTGTCCGTCTATTAGCCCGTTAGAGGTTCCTCTTGCAATAAATGCAATTCTGTAAACCGATTTTGTTGAAGGGTCAACACTATAAAATGTAGTCGGATCATTTATAGTAAATGAATATACGGAGTCATTTTCTTTGGTCATCTCGAATGAAATATCATTCCAGTCTGTATTGACAATATTTCTCCAGTCATTTCCCGGTTCAGCAGACAATGATGTAATTAATCCCGTATAGGCTGTTACTATTGAGTCTGTGTCAATGGTCTGCCCGGAACTTAGTACATCTTCCGAGAGTACATTTACATAAATTGTAACGGGTGCGTCCATGGCAGGATATACCGGATCAGAAGTGTAGGTATAAACTCCTTCCTGCCCAATGCAAAAAGAAGATAACAATGCTACAGTCAGCATGCTTATGATCAATTTCCGAAATCGCTTCATTGTTTTTTGAATTAAGTTAATTTATAAACGCTTGCTTTAAGAATAGTATATAATTTAAAGTTACGCCCAGTTATAACATTAACAATAATAAAGAGAGGAAAACGGGTCGGTTTTCTACACAAACGTTACCGCAAACGATTGCAATTTTGTGAGAATCAGATTTTAACTGAATAAATTCACGAAAAGGAATGTACTGATGTTCTTTCTAAAATGCAAATAACATACCGGATGTACAAATACCTGTTTCTAATTGTAACAGGATTCCGGGTGAGGGAATGAATATAGCCATTCTGCAATTTCAGATGGTTTGAGGGGAAAACAGATGCCCGCTTATATTTCATTGGTTTCTAATAAGTCTGGTTGTATATAACAATTGCAGCAATACATACGTACTTATTTTTATCTGTGCAATTGTGATTTTATGAAGGCTCGGCAAAGAATTCTCTTTAAAATCCTTATTTTTGTTTATTCAATCCATTATGAGCCACACGCGCGAAAGTGTATGCATAGTATTAATTTCTGGAAAGTGAATATTCGGGTATACATATTCTCATTGATCCTTTGGTTCATACTTTTTGGCGGTATGTGTTACAGTGTTTCGGGGCAACTGGTAATCAATGAGTTTGCTGCTTCAAACACAGGACATATTGTGGATCCTGATTATAATGATGATGCCGACTGGATAGAACTATACAACAGTGGTAATTCACCGGTCAGAATTTCAGGTTACTATTTAACGGATAACCTTAATAATCCTGATAAATGGCAGATCTCACAAAATATAACCATTTCCCCTCATGATTACCTGCTGATATGGGCTGATGGTTATAATACCGGATTGCATACCAATTTTAAACTGGCAGCAGAGGGAGAAGAAATCGGCTTGTATACTCCCGAACTCATTGTAGTAAATACCATAAGGTTTACCACTCAAAAGGCTGACGTAAGCTTTGGAAGAAGTTCCACAGATCTGAGCCAATGGGGATATTTTAGTCAACCTACACCCAATGCACCCAATTCAACGGCTTTTTATGCTGATTTTGTAAAGAACATTCCCGAGTTTACTCCCTGGGGAGGCCTTTATAATGCTCCACTTGCGGTTGAACTATTTACCGATAAGGGCGGTACGATACGATATACCTTAAACGGCTCAGAACCAACAATTAATTCAACTCCCTACACATCTGCCATTCCGGTGAATGACAATCTCGTTATCAGGGCACGGATTTTTAAACCCGACATGATTCCAGGGCCAATTACAACACACTCTTATTTTGTAAATGAAGGGTCAGCAGAAGAGACTTTGCCCATCATATCAATAGCAACCGATCCCGGGAATTTCTGGGATCAGGATACAGGTATTTATGTTCAGGATTTTAAGCCCGATTGGGAAATACCGGTGAATATCGAAATGTTTGAGAATAATGGTAGTGACAGGGCGGCTTTTAATGAACCGGCAGGAATTAAAATTAACGGATTGTATTCATGGAAGCTACCTCAGAAAATGCTGGGTGTATACTTCCGTAGCAGATATGGTTCCGGCAGCCTTGATTATCCTTTATTTCTGAATTCCTATCGCTCAGGTTTTAAAACATTTGCCTTACGTGCATCAGGAAGTGACTGGAGTTATACACTCTTCAGGGATATTTTGGGACAAGGAGCTACGCGCTACAATATGCAGCTGGATATTTCTGCATTCAGGCCCTGTATCGTTTATGTCAATGGGGAATATTTGGGTATCCATAACATACGCGAAAAAATTGAAACGGATTATATCGAAGAAAATCACAAGCTTGAGGCAGGTTCCTTTGATATTGTCGAGAATGAAGATTATGCTGAAGCCGGAGATCTGAAGGAATATAATGAATTGCTGGGTTTGCTGGAAGAAGACCTGAGTATACAGGCGAATTATGATGCCGTAGCAGAAAAAATCGATATTGAAAACTTTACTGATTTGGTAATTACTGAAATGGCCGTTGAAAATACCTCCATCAATCACAATGTAATGGCATGGAAACCCAAAGTTAACGGGAAATGGAGGTGGATCGTAATGGACCTTGACAGGGGATTTTTTAATCCGTCCTCTAACCTGATTAATTTTTATCTCAATCAGGATGTTTTCCCCTTTCATAAGCTTTTTGACAATGAGAATTACAGGGAATATTTTGGTAAAAAACTGGCAGATCATCTCTACACCACATTTAATACCGCACGAATGGAAGATCTGGTTGATGAGCATCAGCAAGAAATTGATGAGGAAATGCCACGTCATATTGACCGTTGGCTGGGAACCACATCTTCCTATGGAGACGCTATGCCCTCGGTGGATTACTGGTATGAAGAAGTATACAATTTAAAAACATTTGTACGGAGCAGGCCCATAGCACTATTAACTGATCTTGATTCCTATGGTTTTAATGGGACACACAACCTGACCCTGGCGGTTACACCTTCAGATGCAGGATATATAACAATAAACGGATTGAATGTACCGGAACCTGTTTGTAGCAGTCCGTATCTGAGGAATGTTCCTACTCAACTGGTAGCTGAAGAAAAGGCTGGTTATCGGTTTCAGGGTTGGAAAAATTCTACCGGGAAAGTTATCATAGCCAAAGGTTCTGTCTGGAAGTATCAGGATAATGGCACAGACCTGGGGACAGCCTGGTATGATCCTGCTTTCAATGACGATGCATGGAGTTCAGGTCCTGCGCAGCTGGGATATGGTGATGGAGATGAAAGCACAGTAATTAGTTATGGGGGTAATTCACAGAATAAATATATCACCAGCTATTTCAGGTCAGGCTTTAGTCTCTCCCAGACGGATATGGAAGCAACACATTTTATGATCAATCTCCTGAAGGATGATGGAGCCGTGGTCTATATAAACGGGGTGGAAGTTATCAGGGACAATATGAGCTGTGGAGAAATAAGTTTTAATACCACAGCTACTTCTTCTGTCGGAGGTGAAAGTGAGTCGGCTTATACATCATTTTTGGTGGAAAAGGATTTGTTTCAACAAGGAAATAATATAATCGCCGTAGAAGTACATCAAAATGCAGGAAACAGTAGCGACCTGAGCTTCGACCTGGAATTACTGACCTATTTAAATGATGGTGGTGGATTTATATCCACAAGTAAAAATTACACAGTTATATTAACGGATGACTTTCATTTAACCGCTGTATATGGATCTACCGGCGAGTGTGTTGTGCCGGAAATTATTGCAGAGAACACAACCCTTTATAAAAGTTGCTCGCCTTATGTTGTACAGGAGAATGTTACAATTCTGCCTGATGCTTTATTAACTATTGAACCGGGTGTTGAGATCCGGATGTCTGAAAACGGGAATATTTTTGTTCATGGAGGAATAGAGGCATTGGGTTCGGATGAGGAACGCATTTTATTTACACTCAACCCGAAATACAATGGTGCAAGCTGGGGGGCTGTTAATTTTGAAAATGCCACGGATACATCTCATTTATCCTATGTGACAATAAACAAGTCTTCAAGAGGGCCTATACCCATAAGAGTTGGTGCAATATCTGTTTTTTATGCTGATTTAAATCTGGATCACATAATCATTGACGATGTGTACGATAATCCGATTTCAGCAAGATATTCTGATGTGACTTTAACAAACAGCTATTTGCACTCCGATGTAACAGGCGATCTGATTAATGTGAAATACGGGAAAGCACGCATTGAAAATTGTCGGCTTGTTGGAAACAGTAATTTTGATGCTGATGGTATTGATTATGATGACGTGGAGGACGGATTGATAAAAAATTGTGAAATAGTGAATTGTGTCGGTTTTAACAGCGATGCCATTGATATTGGTGAGAAAGCAACGAATGTTATCATTGACAGCGTATTCCTATATGATGTCTTCGATAAAGGAATTTCTGTAGGACAAAGGTCATCAGTCACGGTTAAAAATTCCATTTTTGTCAATTGTACCATGGGTATAGGCGTAAAAGATTCAAGCAAAGCACTTGTCGATCATTGTGTTTTTTATAGTACCGCCTGGCCTATACGATGTTATGAAAAAAATCCGGGTCAGGCAGGAGGGAATGCCATTGTTGAAAACAGCATACTCTCCAATTCATCAGAGTTAAGTTATTATGCAGATTCCCAATCATCGTTAGAAATTTCATATAGTCTGTCCGATAATGATCCCCTTCCATACAGCGAGTTCAATTTATTCGAAAATCCTCTGTTCAGCAATCCCACTCATTTTGATTATC
>CAZWFM010000058.1:5513-8945 GCA_964633185.1 uncultured Bacteroidales bacterium
CATATTAGCTGGCAACGATAAAGGAGAACATACCAACATGGGCAGTGCTCTTCAAATTATTAACAGGGAACCCGATCCGATGATCTTCATGATTTTTATTAATTCTCTGAATGAGCTAAAACCTGAATTTATAGCCTTGTATAATCCCTCATCACAAACAGTTGATGTTTCCAACTATAGTATAAGCAAAGGAGTAACGGTGACCATTCCGGAAGGCACTTATCTTTCACCTTACGACACGCTTTATTTGACAGGCGATACTGTTGCATATGACTGGAGTAACTATTCAAAACAAATAATTCAGTGGGAGGAGGGGAAATTGTCAAATGATGGAGAAGCCATACAATTGGATAACAATTATGGCATTCCTGTTGATTTTGTCAGATATGAAAATAATGGTCTTTGGCCTTCCAGGGCATTTACAGATGGAGAAGTCCTTCTTTTACTTGATCCCGATCTGGATAATCATTTTGCTGAAAACTGGACAACAATACCTGTTGGTGAGATACCTGGCAAGCCTTCCAAACCCCTGGAGAATACTCTGACTATTTATCCAAATCCATCAAGAGACTGGGTAACTCTGATAGCTCCCATGCATGCGAAAGGAGTTGCCAGGATCTATACATTGATGGGGACCTTACTTGATGCAATTCTCCTGGATGATGACGGTTATGCCGAAATAGATCTTTCCATCTACGGGCAAGATATAATTATTATCCAGGTAGGTGACAGGGTCAAAAAAATTGTCTGGATAAAATAGTAAATAAAGTACAAAAGGGAATTCCCGGATGCCCGGCCAAAGGGCAGACAGACTTGTCAGGCGAGGCAAGTCCGTACCATCGGTTGGAAGAAGAACATTCAAGCGTATCAAACTTTATATCATCCGGTTTCCAATATCCTATTTGCTTTCACTTTGATCTTCAATATTAGAAATAGAATATTCTATATTAAACAACTGCTTTTTCACAATGCTAATTTTCAACCATTTAACCAACCTCTTTAGTGTTGTTCCTCATTCTCTTTTGGAACATTCTTCAATTTTTCCGCCTTCTGAAACATCTCAGTTGCTTTTTCATTATTTCCCAGGTTCTGGTATGTTATGCCAAGGTTTATATAGTTTGCCGGATCGGAAGGATCCATCTCCAGAACTTTTTCAAAGTATGGCAGGGATTTCTTATAATCGCCTGTAAGTGCACAAGCAACGCCCATATCGCGGTTGGCAACTTTGTTTTCAGGCTGGATCTGTACAGCCTTACTCAAATACATTTGTGCACTGTCAAAACGGTTCATCATTTTGCCATACGTACAACCCAACTGGTAATTGGCATCGAAGTTGTCGGGTCTGTATTTTAAGATCAGATGATAACCGGTTTTTCGCGGTCCGGGTTTCTTTTCGGAAGCCAGCATGATGTTCAGGTTGCTGTATGCCAGATCGTACTGAGGAGCATGAAGAAAGATCTTCTTATAACTATCAAACACTTTATTGTAATCCCTGTTGTAGTTGTAATGCGCATTGCCAAGCAATAACAGGGCATCAATATAATCGGGATATATTTCAATCGCTGTGTTCAGGTATTTAATAGATCTTTCCAAATATTCCTGTTTTGTCTTTTTATCCTGTTCTTTCTGTCCTCGCTCCAGCAATGCTCCCCCGGCAGTGCAATTTCCCTTGGCACTGTTCTTTGAGATTTTCACATCGTGGGTGAAGAGGGTGAAATTATTCTTCCAGTCGCGGTTACGTTCAATGGTCATGCCTGAGAATAAAAGAATCACCAGAAGAAAACCCAGTTCAATAAGAGTTGCTTTCTTCTGTTTAGTATCTCTGTTTACCAATACCGAAAGCACGTAACCTGCAACAAGTGCAAAACCAACAGAAGGCAGGAAAAGAAACCTCTCATTCATAAATGCCCCGATATTTACCAGAAGATTTGAAACAGGTAGCAAAGCAATCAGAAAAAGGGCGGTACCAAAAGCAATGATTCTGTTCCTTTTGAAATAATAAAACGGGACAATCAGAAACAGGACATACAACGCCAATGAAAGAATCACCAACGGATTCGACCAGCTTTGCAATTCAATATGGTAGGGATAATAATCGTATGTCAGGGGATGAGGATAGACAAGCAGTTTGAGGTATACAATCAGGGTATACAGAATGGTAGGGACCTTTTGGTCTTCTGCAGCATGCAAAAAGGGATTGTTCATCAGCTCGTTTACTTCATCGCCTCCGAAACTGCCCACCACCTTCAACCTGATCATGAAATACAAGCCGGCAAATCCGCATAGAATCAGTAAACTCAGTGAATACCGTAACTTAACGGATGTATTGAATTTCAGAACGAAAATAAGAATTGCTATTGCCAGAAATATCAGGGCATTTTCTTTTGACAACAATCCCAGGAATAAGTATATACCTGAAAGAACGGCATATTGAATTTTTCCGTTTCCGATGTATCTCAGAAGGATAAGGATAGTCAGTAAACCAAACAAAACAGCCAGCAATTCATCCCGGCCTTTTATGTTGGCCACAACTTCGGTATGAACAGGGTGAACAGCAAAGAGGATCGTGCTGAGGAAAGCCACGGGTATGGCATATTCCCTGAAATCAAAATAGAGTATGATCTGCAGCAGGGTTTGGTAAACCAGCAGGCATAACAATCCGTAAAGCAGTACATTTACAAAATGGGAAAGAGCAGGAGTATTGCCCCACATTGATTTTTCGATGGCAAAGCTTGCAACAGAAAGCGGCCTGTACCTTCCGCCCTGAACAAGATCTTTTTTCTTTTTAAAGAATCCGGTGAATGTATCGTTGGAGAAAATCTCTTTTATTCCTTTTATTCCCTTTTGTACATACATGTTTTCTGTGATCACAATAGAATCGTCCAGTGTGTAATCGTTTGGCACTGTATTCAGGTATAGCAAAAGAGGTAATGCGAAAACAAAGATTTTCTGAAATTGTGCTTTTTGTAAAATTTTCTGTAACATACAGTTTATGTCTGATTAGTGTTCGTCAATATATTAAATGAATAAGTAAATAAATAAAAAAATAAAACTCAAAAAAAAATAACAATAATATCCAAATTCTAAATTCCAATTACCAAAAGCATTAATATTATGTAAATACATATTTTTTAAAATCTTGGTCATTGAATATTGAAAATTATTTGTTATTTGAAAATTGTAATTTGATACTTTATTCATAATTGGTTATTCTTCATAGACAGACACTTGTTGGCATTCAGTAACAAGAGATCAAAATCTGTCAGCTGCTTCTCCACATAAAACAATTTCACCACGGGCATATAGAGCATAAACCACTTGCAGATCTTTACTCCGTAAAGAACGGGGATATTGAATCCTGCGAGCGCATTGGCTTTGCCGAGCTCGTAAACTCGGTTCCCCGTAGCTTGCTGCGGGGTTAGCGAGCACAAA
>CAZWFM010000059.1:0-3412 GCA_964633185.1 uncultured Bacteroidales bacterium
TTGAAATATACAGGGAAAGGCTATGGAACAAAAGCTGTCTCTCTTCTGGCTGAAAAGATTTTTAAAGAAGGGTATCAAAAAATTATAATTCGTCCGGCAAAAAACAATATTCGGGCCATAAAATCATATCAAAAAGCCGGTTTTATAAGAAGCAGTCTAATTCCTGTAAGATATTACAAACCTGAGTTTATTGATCTTTATGCAGATGGTGATTTCGGTAAAGGAAATGATGTGTTTATGATCTTAGAAAAAAAATAAGCCTGTCGTGTATTAATCTAATGCATGCTATAGACAATGTTTTAAACTTAAAAATCTTTTAAGATAGAAGTTGCATGCATGTGGAAATTTAATTTTAATTTTAATTTTATCTATATCTATGAACAGTACGAATAAAAAGTTTAAGAAAATGACTGATTCAATACGTAAAAAACCAGGTAATCCGTCAGAAAACCAAGCAAATTCATCGGGATCTACTGGACAAAGCATGGGATCATCAAAAGTTGGCCAGACTAAAAATACTACTACCGGAAAAACTCCTGTGAGAACAAGGAAATCAACACCTAAATCGAAAACCGGGAGTTCTGCCGCCAGACGAACCACAACACGCAAAAGGCCAACTACGCAAAAGACTATGTCCGGTGAACGATCAGCAAAGCTCATCAAGAGTGCAGTTCCTCTTAAAACTCAAGAACCCGAACTGAAGTCTTCTGCAAACAAACCTTTTGATGAACAAAAAACGGTTGCTTCGAAGTTGCCGGATCAGGAGAATACTAAAAAAGCAGAAAAATCAAAAAATAAGAGGAAATCTAAAGCTATGGTGAATAAATCCGGTAAAGTCAAAAAAATCATAAAGAATATAAAAAACGCGGAAAATAAAGTCGGGAAAATCGAGAAGAAAATTAAGAAAGCAAAGAAAAACAAGGTTAGCAAAAAAAAGGTAAAAGGATTAAAAGAAAAATTATCAAAAGCCTTGAAAAGACTCAAATCCACTAAACGCAAAGCAAAAAAAGCTAAAAAGAAGCAGAAATAATCTATTGTGAACAGTTTTTGGATTATTTTCCAAATCCCTTCAATTCTATCAGAGGCTGAAAGTAAATGTTTTCAATACGCTGAAAAGTTTATATTTGTGAGAACAAATACATGCTGATGTCAGAAAAATTAAATCTTCAGACTACTCTTTCAAAATTTTCAACAAAGAAAATACTTATTGTTGGTGATGTAATGATCGATGAGTATCTATGGGGCAATGTTAACCGTATTTCCCCGGAAGCACCCGTGCCTGTTGTATCCTGTACAGAAAGAGAATGCAGGATGGGTGGAGCGGCAAATGTGGCCATCAATGTGAAATCTTTGGGTGCAAATTCCATTATGTGTTCCGTTATCGGAAAGGATGATTCAGGTATATTGTTTGCCAGCCTTTTAAAAAAACGAGGAATGACAAGTGAAGGGATTGTTTTCTCTGATAAAAGGAAAACAACAATAAAAACCAGGGTGATCGGAAATCACCAGCAATTGTTAAGGGTAGATCACGAAATTACTTCATTTCTCGATAAAGAAACTGAATCTGAATTGTTGGAGAAAATAGTAAAAATCTTTAATACTCAATCCATTGATGCATTGGTTTTTCAGGATTATGATAAAGGAGTAATCACTCCCGGTATAATTGAAGGTGCAATCCATATTGCAAATGAAAAAGGTATTCCGGTGCTGGTAGACCCTAAAAAACGTAGTTTCCTGAATTACAAATTTATTACACTTTTCAAACCTAATTTCAATGAATTAACAGAAGGTTTGAATCTTGCTTTGAATAAATCAAATCCGGACAGTATTTTTAAGGCTGTTCAAAAATTGCTTCAAAAAAATCAGATAAAAAACATAATGGTCACCTTATCTGAGAAAGGTATATTTGTCAGCAACGGTAAAGAATACAGAATAATACCTGCTGAAGAACGGGATATTGCAGATGTTTCGGGAGCCGGAGATACAGTCATTGCCATAACTGCATTAAGTATTGCCAGTGGTTTGGATCCCTTCAACACAGCAAGTCTGGCAAATCTTGCCGGCGGACTTGTATGCGAAAAAGTTGGCGTTGTGCCAATTACACCTGAAATGCTTCTTGATGAAGCAAATTAAAAGGCATATAATGATTTTATGACAGTTAGAATCTGTTTTCAATGCAATTCAGCTTAGCAAGTTCTTCTTGTATTTCCTTCTTCTTTTTTTCACAAACACCTTATATAAGACCAGGTCTCCCGGAAAACCTCCTATATGCGCCCAGAAAGCTATTCCTATTACTATACTGTTATTGATCAGGTGCAGCGTTCCGCTCAGAAACTGACCTATAATAAAAAAAAACAGGCATTTCTGCCTGTTTTTTTAAAAGGTGAATTATCAAAATGTTAAAGTATATGTATCAAACTCTCTTTCCCTGCAAGTATACTCTATTTTTTGATAATTCTTAAATTCCTGTTCAACTGATCGCTATCAATGTGTATTAAATAAATACCATTTTTCAAATCTCTGACATCAAGCTCTGTTTTATCTGTACTCTCTATTTCTTTAATCAGTACCTTCTGGCCATCTGTATTAAATACTATAATGGTAACATTTGTATTTTCGATCACCATATCGATAGTCAGGATATCTTGAACAGGATTTGGATAAATCTGTAAATCCTCATTCATGCTATTTCTATAGACTCCTAAAATATTTACTGAATAACATTCGGAAGTATCGGAGCATGTGCCCTGAGTCACAATTACAGCATATTCTCCACTTTCGACCGGTGTAAATGAGCTTTCCGTCTGACCTTCAATCAATGAGCTATCGGCACAATTCATCCACTGATATGTTCCTTCAGTTTCAACAATCAGTTCATCTTCAGCCTGAGATATAACGATATTCCCTATTTCCTGATAAGTTACGGTCAATGCATACTGACTGCTGTTCCCATTACCATCAATAACAGTATAGGTAACAGTTGTTACTCCGGGATTGAATACTTCTGAACTTGCATCATCAACTCCACTGGCGATTGTAGCTCCGGTTAATTCATATGTGATACCTGGTGTAGTACAGTTATCATAAACTTCTGTCAATCTTATAGAACCGACAATTCCATTGCAGGTGACAACATCATTTGCGCAAGTAGCAGTGGGAGCTGTAATATCGTCGATGATCACATTCTGGGTCACATCAATACTGTTCCCGTTCCCATCGTCAAAGTTCCAGGTAACCACATAGCTGCCCTGTTCAGTGTAAGTCAGCGGATCGGAGGTTGTACCCGTGATGGTCCCTGCACAATTATCCGTTGTGGTGGGGGCCACTGCCGTTGCCGAACATTCACCTGTTACATCTGCCAGAACCGGGGTATCCGGATCGGTCATATCGTCAACGATCACATTCTGGGTCA
>CAZWFM010000059.1:3512-8941 GCA_964633185.1 uncultured Bacteroidales bacterium
GATCGGTCATATCGTCAACGATCACATTCTGGGTCACATCAATACTGTTCCCGTTCCCATCGTCAAAGTTCCAGGTAACCACATAGCTGCCCTGTTCAGTGTAAGTCAGCGGATCGGAGGTTGTACCCGTGATGGTCCCTGCACAATTATCCGTTGTGGTGGGGGCCACTGCCGTTGCCGAACATTCACCTGTTACATCTGCCAGAACCGGGGTATCCGGATCAGTCACATCGTCAACGATCACATTCTGATTTTGCGTTGTCGTATTTCCATTCCCGTCATTGTATGTCCATGTTACAACTGTTGTTCCCTGAACGGTAAAAGGAAATACTGCTGTGGTTGTGCCCGTTACAGTACCGGCAAAGATATCGCTGGCAGTCGGAGCCGTAGCTGAATTCACCGAACATTCACCGGTAAGATCCGCCAATGTTGCAACATCCGGTACCGGAGGACTGGTATCTGTAATAATCAATGATCCTGTTTCCGTACCCTGATAATTCGTATTATCAATTTCTGCGTATACACTATAAGTACCAAGATCTACCGGTAATACCATCGAACCATCATATTCAACCTTAGCGGTTAAACCAACAGGAACTGTGGTTACTGTAGCTGAGATCCCTGAACCTGTATATTCCCGGGTTAAATTGCTTAATACTATTGTAGCATTTGCCTTATTGACCGTCTGATGATTTTGAAAAATTACCGGTGCATATGTGGAATTCCCGGCCTGATTGGCGAATATCAGGCATTCGCCAGCATTATTTACAGTAGCTGTTGAACCTGATACAGAGACAACCGTAGAATTTGATGAAGTGAAAGTTACCGGCAATCCGGAGGATGCAGTTGCAGAGAGTGTATAATCAGGATCTCCGTAGGTTTGATCAGTCAGGGCATTAAAATTGATAATTTGTGCTATTTTTCCTGCCAGTTGAAAATCAAAAGATTCCAATACTCCGCCTGATTCAGCCAATACTGTACCTTTGTTGTAGGCTACGGTAATGGTATTGGCAATATTAAGATTAGGAGTTACATATACAACAATTGTAGAAGGATCACCTGCTTTCAATGAACAAGAGGTTGAAGTAACGTTTATTCCGTTATCCTGTATAGAAAATTCAAGATGTTTCCCTGTCGGATCGGCCATGTTTCTGTCAAATTTTATTTCCACCCTGTCAACTTCCTTTGCCGCACTTAAGAAGTTGGGTACTCCCGGGGGAGAAACATTAACAATATAGGTTACATCTGCTGAAGTACCGGTAGCATCGGAAAAATGAAAATCAAAATTGCCTGCTCCGTTTCCTGTTGCACCACTTGCGACATAAATAACTTTGTATGAAGCGTCAGTAACATCTGTCGGAACGGAGGTTATCTGAGCTCCCAAAGCACCACCATCGTACTGATACAATGCACCTTCCGAAGGTAAAGAAGTTATGGTGGCAGTTTTTGAACCTGCATCTCCACCTGTGAACATCAGCGTAGCACTTCTTTGTTCTCCCTGTTCCAGATAAATGGTCTGTGGCACAGCCACCAGTGGGGGTGCCGAACTGGTTTGGAACTGCCATATCTCAGACCATGTTACTACACCGGCAGAGTTTTTCGAATTCACTGACCAGTAATATGTCTGATCCGTCGATAAAGAATAATCGTAAGTTAATGTTGTAAGATCGGCAGAGGTATGTATAGGGCTACTGAGGTCCGAATTTTGTGAAATAACTATATAATAACTGGAAGCATTTGCAGCAGCATCCCACTGAAATTCTATATCTTCACCAACGGTAGAACCATATGAAGGACTAACCAAATTTGGAATACCTGCTCTTGGGATTGCATCTACCAATAAAACACCTTCGTATATTGAATTGTCATCAAAAGTATAACTGCCACCACTGGGTGTAAACAAAATGGATTTCCCACCTTGTATATACCCAGCTGTATTGTATGAACATAGAACTCCCGCTGAACCATTGGAATTTTCTAATCCAATAGTTGCTGAATTACCGCTGGCTCTGGCCGATGTTAAATCTACTATACTTCTGTATTGGATCTTAATATTATTGGAACCTTCATAAAGAATGACCTGGAATGTTCCTAAAAGAATAGGAGAGCTCCAGAATGCCATATTATTAAACTGTACAATTAATTTTCTGTTTGGGGCCGTACCTATTGTCTGGTACATTATGTCTCCCGTACTATGAAGAACCAGATCATCCCAGAAAGCAGCAATGTAATTATTTACTCCACTTGATGTTGGAATGGTTGAATTGGAGTACTGCGTGGAACTTGTTCCAAACGTTACCAGTCCGTTGGATGTTACATAAAACTGGGTATAGGAATTACCAAAAAAAGTAAATGTAAATCCAATAGGACAAGATCCCCAATACCCGTCATCTTCATAACCCTGAGCGGGTCCGCTTACACTATAACCTGTTTGTGGAATAATGCCCGGGTACTCTGTTTCCGGTGGCAGAGCCATTGTAACTGACATGACCGATAAAAAGACCATACTCAGGAGTGCTTTCATTTTAAAAGTATACATATTCATAATTGTAATGCTTTAATCATTTTTTTCTAATTTTCATGTGATAAACAATCTGATAGATTTTACGCTATACAAAAAAGGAAGTATTATAATATGAGACGATATTTATCACTTACTTATGGAAATGTTAATCACCACGATTAATTCGCTTTTTTATTTTAAATTCAAGAATAACGAAGATTGCCAAAGAAAACGAAAAGTAATTCTCAACTCAGAAGATGTTTCTTGTACTTCCTTTTTCTTTTCTTTACGAATAACTTGTACATAAGAAGGCCTCCCAGAAATCCGCCAATATGTGCCCAGAAAGCTATTCCTGATGCTATACTGTTACTCATCAGGTGCAGCGTTCCGCTCAGAAACTGCCCAATAAACCACAAACCAATATAAATAACAGCAGGGATTGGTAAGAACAAGGGAAGAAAAAAGACAGGCACAAAGGATAATATCAAACTTCGCGGAAATAAAAACATATATGCCGCCATCACACCTGAAATTGCGCCTGAGGCACCTAATGCAGGAACCATTGAATCCTGGTGCAATGTAAAATGTGTAAGACTGGCAATAATACCGCAAAGAAGATAGAATATAAGGTAACGAAAACTTCCCATCCTGTCTTCCACATTATCTCCAAAAATATAAAGCATCCACATATTGCTGATAATATGTCCCCAACCGCCATGCAGAAACATGTTGGTTACAAATGTGTATGTATTGGTTCCTGTTAGATTTGTTTGAGCAGGCACCAGACCATACTTAAAGAAAAATGCTTCTGTTTTATCACTCCCAAGGCGAAGTTCAATGATAAAAATTAAAGCATTCAATAGGATAAGCATCCAGTTGATTATCGGAAAACTTTCTGATTTTGCAGTGTCTTTAAGAGGTATCATTAGCTAAATAAAAAATAAATTCCCGGTATTATCAATCAACCCAGATGTTTTTCTGATTATTTTCTTAAATGAAATCACCTGGAATTCCTGTTGGTGCAAATCCAAATGTATACTATTTTTCCAGCCAGAACGGGATAGTGGCTATTTCCTTATCAATTTTGCCGTTAAAATATTCATTAACTTTCAGCTTCTTATTGGCGGCTTTGGAACTTAGTTTGGAGAACCAGGGAGTCCATACATGGGCAGGAATAAGGTGAGCGTCAGTTGATATTTCAGGCACAATCTCGAGCAGATCTCTTGACAGCAATCCCAGGATCGGCCTGCCATCGGAAGCCAGGTTGCCTATTGCACTCAGGCGGGTGTTTATTTTTTTGGCTGTCTCAATATCCGGTGCCAGCACAATATTATGGTTTTTCCTTACCTTCTCACCGTATTTATAAATGGATGAAATTTCAGTGCTCAGGCAAAAGCGCACGTCTGATTCTGTGGTTTTTATGTTCGGCAATCCCTGTTCCTTTGGAGGATTTTTTAAACGAAACAGCCCATTCCCTTTAGATTCCAGTTTTTCTTCCGGTTCCTGTATCCATACCGGATGTGTAAAATCGCCCGTACCCACAACATGAATGCCTTTTATCCTGGCTCACTGGGAACAGCAGATTTATCTGTTGTTCAAACCGGAAAAATATGAAATTATTACTTCCTGAAGTTCATCCACTTTAAAAGGTTTGGATATATAACCGGTAAAACCGGCCAATTGGTATTTTGCAGCCAGTTCTGAAGGCAGTATGGCTGAAATAGCGATAACCGGTACATGCTGATCAAGCTGCCTGATCGTCCCTATCAGTACCCAGCCATCGCAGTCGGGCAACCGGATATCGAGCAAAATAAGGCCGATTTTTCCCCTGTGCTTCTTAAATAATTCAAAGGCATGTTCTCCACAACCGGATTCCAGGATAGGAATACCACTACCTTCCAGGATATCTTTTATAAGCATACGTGTGATTTTGTCATCGTCAATAATGAGCAGAATTCGCTTATTTAACTTCCGCTTCACACTATTCATTATTATTAAAGTTCTTACTATTTGTTACTTATTAATATATAACCAATGTTAGTGGCACTTGTTGCCTTACATTGTTTTTTTGTTTTTTAATGGTGTTCGGGCGCCTGTTAAAGGCAGGCAAATGTTTTTGTACTTTATTTTAATTTTTATAAAAATGAGGGATTCATGATAGAACATCTCTTTAAATGAACTGTTCAAATCTATAAAAAAATATCATCCGATCATATATGTTCTGTATTATTTATCAGAATAATTACAATTTGGTGCAGTAAAACAGCAGAAGGAAATTCATGAGCGACGAAGAGTATTTAAAAAAGATCGGCAGGAACATCGTGAGCATAAGGCAATCCATGGGGCTGAAACAGATCGATCTGGCCTCCCGGCTGGAGATGGAAGATTCTTCGCTTCGTCGTATCGAAAAAGGCCGTGTGAACAGTACTATTCTTATGCTAAGAAAAATAAGTGATGCCCTCGGTGTGGAACTTATACAGTTATTAAAATAATAAACACAGCCTGCCTGTTAAACTGACTCTTAAAAGCAGAACCTTACACACGGCGAACGACCAGTTACATTTCTTCATAACCGCTAAGACAGAGTATGGCTGACAGATTCGTTGGTAACAACATTCTTTTGTGGCAACGACTTTTCCTTTAATCTTTTTTCCAGCAATTCGACATAAATAATCAATGACCACTTATTCAACATCTCCTTAAGGTTCCAAAACGTAATTTCCGACAATGCTTTTTCAATCTGCTGAAAATACCAGTCATGCATTTCATCTGTTATTTCGCTGAAACCAGCAAGCTCCAGGATCACACGGCTTATATTCAGTGTAAAGAATGAACAGTCAAACCCCAGCTCTTCCAGTGAGTACATTAGCCTTTTATTACGAAGTTCCTCTTTTATGAGACGGATAATAAGCTCTTTGGTATTCAT
>CAZWFM010000060.1:0-8898 GCA_964633185.1 uncultured Bacteroidales bacterium
AAGGGATCTGGAAACTTTATGATGAAGAAGGAAATCTTGTAGAAGAGAAATACTTCTCAGAAGGTGAGGAAACAATTGATCCCTCCTGACTTCATACGTAAAAATTCCTATACTTTCTGCTGGTTTTTTCGTATACAATTGTATTGAAACTACTAACTAAATATATGCGAAACATTCACCGGGATGTCTTCTTTGGATTTTGCTTGTCGGTAATTTTTGTTATTCCGGCAACAAGTCAGAAAGAAAACGATATTTATTCGATCAGCATTAGTGGAAATACCAAAACCAAATCGTCCTTTTTACAAAGATTTATTTATACAAGCTCCGGCGATCAATACGATAGCCTGAAAATAAACAATGACCTGCGGCGACTCAGAACCCTGGCCCCCGTAATGGATGTAAAAATCGATACTGCTCATCTTGATTCAGGAATTGTTGTTGATTATAAATTCGCTGAGAGGATGACCATTTTCCCTGTTGGCGATTTTGGTATTACGAACAATAATTTCTGGATTGGTATTGGCGCTATGGAATCAAATCTTGCAGGCAGAGGCATGTATATCTATGGATTTTACAGATACAATGCAGATCACACAGTTCATTTCATTTTTCGAAATCAATACATTCGTGGAAGCAAATGGGGATTTGAATTGCAGACAAAGAACCTTCCTGCTACTGAATATATTCATGCTGATACTGCTATCAAATATCACTATACCGACATCAGTGCTGCATGTAAATATGAATTACACTTTGAAAACGATCTCTTTTTCGGAACATCCTTCAGGTACCGATCAGCAAAATATATCATTAATAATGAAGAATATACTGAGAATACAATCATTGGTCTCCGTCGTTCTGTTGTGCTTTTTTTAAGGTGGGAATTTCAAAAACTTGATATCAGATACTTTTATATTCATGGCTGGAAAAATAATCTATACGCTGAGACCTCCTTTTCTCTTCAGGTGCCCAATAAAAGTGTACTCCTGTTTTATGATGAATTGCGCCTATATGGAAGACTAGGTGAAAAAGGCAATCTTGCGTTTCGCATTTTGGCCGGTATTTCAAATGAAGAATATGTTGTTTTTTCTCCATTTATTGCCGATAGCTATTATAACTTCAGAGGTATTGGTTACAGAGCTTTTAAAGGAAATACCATTGGTCTTTTAAACCTCGAATATCGCCAGACAGCATTTGAAAATCATTTTGGCGGAATACAGGCTGTACTTTTTTCAGATATAGGAACTTTATTGAATAATGGATCCCTTTCGGATAGTTCACTAAAATACAAGAGAGTGTATACTTTCGGAGGAATTGGTGCAAGATTCATTTTCAAAAAAGCCTACAATGCCATTTTAAGTATCGATTATGGCATGGATTTACAAAATATCACAAGCGGTGGTTGGGTATTCGGGTGGGGTCAGTATTTTTAGTTGTCAGAACTAACAAAACAGGGTAAAAACCATCACTGGAAAGTCCTGTATCGAGACAGATAATCCCAATAAAACAATTAAAGTAAGTTTCATAAGAAAAGGGAATCTTCCACGAAGATGCGATGTTTTTGTGGTACATACAGACAGATTTCTTCGAAATAACCAACAGAATGCGCCAAATTATTCAGATGATCTGACATTGTATGCGACAAAAACACAATTAAATTTTAACCTGCCCTATTCATAAATTCACAGGTTGATAGATGAAATTTATGAATTATTAGGATTTAATGAACAGAATATACAAGTGCAATTATTTAACAATCGCTATTTCAAATAGTTGTAGCTTATAGATACTCACGTCGGTTAAATATCCGCGATAACCCCTTTAAATAACTGAATCAGATCTTTTTCAGCAATAGCTGCTTTAGCAAGAATATCATCAATATTTGTGGGTTCAAGAGTATCCGGGTCACATTCGTCAGTAAGCACCGAAATTGCGGCACAGGGAATATTCATATGATTTGCAACGATTACTTCAGGTACAGTAGACATACCTACTGCATCTGCAAAACCTCTGAACATTCTGTATTCAGCCCGGGTTTCAAAATTGGGGCCCATCACTGCCACATATATTCCCTTATGAAGGATAATATTTTTAATCTTCGCTATTTTCTGAAATTTTTCTCCCAGCTCTGATGAATAAGGTCTGCTCATATCAGGAAACCTTGGCCCCATTTCTTCATAATTCAACCCACGCAAGGGGTTATCAGGAAGAAAATTAATATGATCATCGATGAGCATTAAAGACCCCATTTTGAAATTCAAATTCAGAGCTCCCGCAGCATTGGAAAGAAGAAGGTACCTTATACCAAGAAATTGCATCACACGAATCGGAAAAGTGATTTGTTCCATACTGTATCCTTCGTAATAATGGAAGCGGCCCTGCATAGCAAGAATTTTTTGGTTTTCAAGCTCGCCGTATATCAGCTTCCCTTTATGAAACTCCACTGTCGACACAGGGAAATGAGGTATATCCGAATAATCAATACGAACCTTAATTTTGATTTCATCAACCAGTTTACCAAGACCAGTGCCAAGTACTATTCCAATTGCCGGTGATTTTATTCCCCTGGATATAAGAAAATTGGTGGTTTCTTTGATTTTGTTTATCATGTTGCAATACTATTTTTCAATGTACTATTTAAAGATTCTGATCCAGGCAATATACCAGAAACCACTTCCCGTCAATCAATTTGTATCTGCATTGAAAATCAAATCCTGAATTTGGTATATAGATACGTTCAAATACAAGTGTATCACTTACATCAAATTCCACCTTAAATTGATTCGTATCCACTTCATAAACAGTATACTTAAGTTGCTGCCAGTTTTTTTTGCTCCACCTTATTTCTTCATCATTATCGTATTTTCTTCCTTCAAGAGGAAATTTTATTCTTTCAAGCTGGTAAATACTATCGATATGGAACTGAAGATAAAATTGATTGAAATCTTCTCTCTGATTTACAGTCCGACCTTTTTTCAGAGAATGGCATGCAATAAAAAACACTGCCACAAGAAAAATGAGCCTGGTATATTTCATGATCAATTGGGTTAGATCCTGTTCAGCAAAGATATGATCCAAATTAATTTTAGAAAATATCTATGCCAAAATAAAAAGAAAAACCGAATTAATTTGTCACAGGCACTTCTATAAAGAGCAACTTATAACCTGAAACAGAATTTATACCCAATTCGTACCTGCAAGAAAACACATGAATTTATCCAAACACTACGCTCACCCCTTAATCCCCTAAAATGGAAGTCATTCACACACAGCGGGTTGAGTTTTCTCCTTTAGGAGAATCAAAGGGATGAGTTGCGGGGAAGAACTAGTTTTCTTGCAGACTCTAATTAAGCTTTCATTTTCCGGTGTCAGAATGGCATCTTTTCTTCGAATATCATTTCCCTTAACCATGAACTTACCTTCGAATTAGAAGGTAAGAATGCCATTTTTGTCATCAAACCTTTTGTATTTAAATTCCTTATTTTTCAAGATTTGTTTCTGATATAAATGCATTTTTATTGAACCGGAGACTTTGATCTCTGCCATCTGGTGATACCGGTAACCGAATTTTATACATACGGCATTGTTTTTGTGTAAATTAATATGGATCAATATTAAAAATTATGTTTCAATTCAAAGCGTTCATCGTGTTGTCGTTTATTTTGTTCTCGATAAAAACTTATTCACAGACAACCATAAAAGGGATACTCAAAAAACCTTATGAATCATTTAAAAGTGGTGATACGATTCTACTTGCAGGAGCAACGAAAACAGGAAATCAAAACAACCTGTATTATATCCTGCGATCAACAGATGAGTTGATACCAGCCGATGATATATATTTATTGCTTGATGAAATTGAATTCTGGGATATTCAGCAATTTTATTATATCTCCAGTGACATTATTACCAAAGGTTGGCAAGTTGACAGGAGAACAGAACTCGAGCAAAAGACACTTTCATTCCTGGCTAAACTGGAATCGGAAAATAAGCTCTATAACGATAAATACGCAGAGGATTATCTGCAGAGACTCATCCAAAAAATACATTATCCTGAATTTTCGAAAGGCCGGGAACAGTTCATGAATATCAGAATCCTTAATACCGATAAAAAAGTATGTTATGCCTTTGATAACGGGACAATACTTATTTCGACCGAATTCATTGCAAACGCTGAAAATGAAAGACAGCTTTTCAGCATACTCACTGAAGCAGTTGCCCATATATTGCTTAACAGCAATATGAACAATATAGAAGCCGGTTCAGAATCAGAATTAAGACAATTGGGTGCTATCTACCCGGAAAACACAAAGAAAAGAAATCACCTGATCGCAGAAAAGTATTTAAGTTATTATGAAAGAAATACTGTTGCAGAACCCTATTCT
The DNA here is from genome assembly GCA_964633185.1 of uncultured Bacteroidales bacterium. Taxonomy (GTDB): domain Bacteria; phylum Bacteroidota; class Bacteroidia; order Bacteroidales; family UBA10428; genus UBA10428. The sequence continues at coordinate 4,386 of CAZWFM010000060.1, forward strand.
CCACAAATTCATTTTTTCAACTCAATTGCGGGTGTTGTAAGCTACACTGCATGGCAGGATTTTTATAGCCAAAGATACAGAAAAGCATTGCTGAACATCAATAAGCTTGTTGGATACGACATAGCAAACAGTACGGATTATTTATTAATGGCAAAAATATTCCTGAAACTTACCGATACCATCGAAGCAAATCAGAAAGCAATGGAATACCTTAAAAAGGCAGCTGAATTCGAAGATCAGCCTCTTCCTGAAGTATATTCGGAAATGGGGATATTACAGTTAAGGGAACAACAATATGAACAGGCAAAAGAATCGTTTAAAAAATACCATGAAATGGTTGTGACATCAAAAGATAAAGAAGAGCAACAGTGGGCTTTAAAAATGATTAATGCCTGCAACGTATTCATGAACCTTAAAGAAACAAGATTCAGGCCTGCAGATAGTCTCGATGTGTCGAATATTCAGATCGTGGAGTGAATTTCAAATTTTCATGGCGGGGGATTAACGTTCAGACTTTTTACTGAAAGTAAAGCCGGATTACTATGCGTGTCACAGGTAGTGAAAACTTTTAAAGAAGAAGTCACGCCATGGTTTTTATAGAAGAAGTCACGCCATGGCGTGACCCTACTCCTAAACCACTAAACTTCTCACATTTCAACTGTTCAACTTCCGACTTCCTAATTACCACTCTCTCATCTTCTTACCATCTCACATTTCCACCCTCACAAAAATGGCACAGAATTTGTGTTACTATGAATTAACAGTTCTTCCTTATATATACTTGATAGCACTTCAGGGCAAGCCTCGTTAAAGCGGGGCTTTTTTATCTGATCTCCGGTAAACCTGTTAATTTTCTTACACCTGCCAGAGTATCGCTGGCCACATCAGATGCTTTTTGTGATAGAATTCTTGCCAATTTTTCTATGGCTGCTTTATCGGCCATTAATTCTTCCTTTTTCTTTCTGATCGGTTCGCTGAGTTCCACCAGGGCATCGGCTGTAGTATCTTTCAGGTCTTTGTATCTGAGAGTTCCCGATTTATAGTCATTGAGCAAAGAATTGTATTCAGAGGACCTTTCACAAGCTTTGATCAGATTGAAAAGGTTTTCAACGCCCGGGCTCATTTGATCTCCCTGCTCATCGCCTGTATCAGTGACGGCTGATCTTACTTTTTTACGTATAGATGCTTCTCCTTCAAACAAGCTAACGTAGTGTTTCTCTCCCAGGCTTTTGCTCATTTTTTTGGAAGGATCAGCCAGGGAAACCAATTTTGGAATATCAGTAAGCAAGGGCTTTGGTTCAGGAAAATATTCTTTGAATTGCCTGTTAAAACGTGCCGCTATGTTCCGTGATAATTCAAGATGCTGAACCTGATCTTTTCCAACGGGCACAAAATCTGCTTTATAAATCAATATATCAGCTGCCTGAAGCACAGGGTAAGTGAATAGTCCGGCTGAAATAAACTGAGTTTTGTTCGTGCTTTCAATTTGTTCCGATTTATCCTTAAACTGTGTCATCCGCAATAACTCGCCATAAGAAGCAATACAATTAAAAATCCAGGTAAGTTCAGTATGTTGAGGTACCAGCGATTGTATAAAAATGATTGATTTTTCCGGATCAAGACCGCAGGCAATCAATTCCGCAACCATTTGTAAGGTGTTTTCCTTCAACTCTTTAGGATTGTACGGCATCGTCATGGCATGAAGATCAACAACACCATAAAAACAATCGTACTCATCCTGAATTCGTGCCCAGTTTTTTACAGCTCCAAAATAATTACCCAAATGAATTTCACCTGTAGGTTGTATGCATGATAAAACTCGTTTTTTCGACATACTGAAAAAGTATTAATTCTTTCTTCTTGTTCAATTGGACACAAAGCTAAAAAAAATGTGATGAAATGAATATAAATAAGTTTGGAGTTCAGGGTTTTGAGTTTTGAGTTTAGAGTTTGGAGTCGGAAGACCGAAGTCGGAAAACCTAAGATGAGAGAGTGAGAATTTGGGAAGATGGGATTTATTATTATCGGTTTTTATTCAATGTCAAATGTCCAATAACGAATATCCAATGTTGAAGTATAGTCACAGATTTCATTGGAAATTGGACACTGGGCGTTGCCTGCCTGCCGCAGGCAGGGATATTGGATATTGAGTTTAGAGTGTGGAGTTTTGAGTTTGGAAGATGAGAGAGTGAGAAGATGGGAAGATGAGATTTATTATTATCGGTTTTTATTCAATGTCAAATGTCCAATAACGAATATCCAATGTTGAAGTATAGTCACAGATTTCATTGGAAATTGGACACTGGGCGTTGCCTGCCTGCCGCAGGCAGGGATATTGGATCTTCATTAAGATTTAAATCTTGAGACCAGAGACTTGAGACTATTTTCAATATGTATCAGCTAATCATTTATTTTTGATGAGTTTTGGGTTCAGGGTTTTGAGTTTGAAGTTGGAGGTCCGAAGTCTTTAGTCTCAAGTTGAATGGATTATGCAAAGCCTGGATTAAATGAAGTTTATACTCTCAACTCAACACCTCAACTTCTAAACAACTCACCATTCACAATTTACGATTTACAATTTACTAAAGAAAGACAGACTTTACCCTATGAATAGCAAGTAAGTCGGATAAATCCTTTAATTTTGTCAGGCACCCATTTTTTCAGTAGGTTATGAGTACACGTCAGAATAAAGTCTCAAAGCAGATACAAAAAGATATAGCAGATATGTTGCAACAGTTTGGTAAAAATATACTTCCCGGTAAGATGCTTACGGTTACAAATGTACGAGTCAGCCCGGACTTAGGTGTTGCTAAAATATATATCAGTGTTTTTCCCTCGGAAGAAGGGAAAAAAGACATACAATATATAAATGAGCACAAAGGACTGTTCAGAAATAATTTGGGCAGAAAAATGCGTTATCAGCTTAAGAAAGTGCCGGAAATTATTTTTTACCTTGACGATTCCCTGGATTATATTGAGAATATTAACAACCTTCTAAAAGAATAAACAATTTGAATTTTCCTTTTTTCATAGCACGCCGCTATGTTATGGCGAAGAAATCTCATAATGCAATTAATATCATTGCAACCATATCAATTCTTGGTATTTCTGTTGGAACAATTGCTTTCATTACAATTTTATCTGTATTTAATGGCTTTGATGAAGTGGTAAGAGGTCTATTCAATTCATTTTACGCCGATCTGGAAATCGTTCCAAAGCAGGGAAAAACTTTCATGATAAGTCAGGATGAATTAGAAGAAATACAAAATCTGGAAGGAGTTCTGCGTGTTGGCAGCATTGTTGAAGAAAATGCACTACTCATTTATGGCAGCAGGCAAACTATCGCAACCGTTCGCGGTGTTGACTCGAATTATACAGCGATAACCGGAATGGATACACTTGTAGCCGACGGTGAGTTTTCGCTTTATGATGGTACCACTCCTTTTGCTGTTGTTGGTCGCGGAATTAAGTATACATTAAATATGGAGCTGGAATTTACCGACGTACTAAAAATTGTCGTTCCCCGAAGAAGTGAAAAAATCTCGCTTGATCCAAACCGAAGTTTAAATACCAAATTGATCCGTCCATCAGGATTTTTCGTCTCACAACCCGAACTGGAAATTAAATATGTCATTGTACCTCTGAAATTTGCACAATCGCTTCTTGATTATGAAAATGAAATTTCGGCCCTTGAAATAAAACTGGACGCAAATAGCAATGAATCACGAATGCAAAAACAGATCCGGGAAATCGTTGGTGATGAATTCATCGTAAAAAACCGTATACAACAAAACGAATTGCTATACAAAACAATGAGGTCCGAAAAATGGGCTATTTTCTTTATCCTGTTTTTTATCCTTCTTGTTGCTTCATTTAATGTTGTCGGTTCTTTGGCTATGTTGATCATTGAAAAGAAAAACGATATCCAGACTTTACGGCACCTGGGCTCTACTATGCGTACTATAAAAAAAGCTTTTTTGCTGGAAGGATTACTAATTTCTATGGTTGGTGCAATCGCAGGATTGATCATCGGGAGTCTTATATGCATCGCCCAGCAGGAATTCGGGTTGGTAAAACTTCAGGGCGAAGGTTTTTTTGTGATCGACGCCTACCCGGTAAGGATCCTGTTTTCAGATATCATTCTGGTTTTGATTGTTGTAACCACGATAGGATTTTTTGCTTCATGGTACCCTATACGGTTTATTACCAGAAAATACTTATCAATTGACACCCAGAGCTCTGAATAACTCTTTTTACTGAAAATCAAAGTTTTATTAACAATTTCCATTTTGTATAATCCTTAATAACTTATTGATTTATTGTTAGTTAAGCTAACTTTGGTGGTTTTGATTGATTCTTATTGTTATTTAGGGCTGTTTTCACACCTTAGTTTTTAATATATTTTTATGCGGGAAAGCACAAAATGAGGCATGTTGCCTTGAAACATAATAGCTTACAATGCGTACAAAAATATACACTCAAAAAGTGAATTTTTATAACAATACATTCTCAG
>CAZWFM010000061.1:0-8869 GCA_964633185.1 uncultured Bacteroidales bacterium
ATATGCCGCAGCCAATCCGGTTAAATTTAAATAACTCGGTTATCCCGCAGCGGGTTATCAATAAAATTTCCGGGGGTTTGAAACACTGGAAAACTGGTCAGCAGTTGCCGGTGCAGGACAACAAGGCAGTAGCCATGGTGAAAGGGAAAACGATCGATATTTATTGCCGCAATTGTGTTTGAATAATTTGTGAACAGTGAGCAGTGATCAGTGAACGGTGAACAGTGATGTGTTATTGTGGAATTGACTGAGTCGAGCTCTCCCGATTTTCATCGGGATCGGTTGTGTAATTGTTTAATTAATATGGTGATTCACTGTGATCTTTACTATTCAATTCACCAGTTCCCCGATTCACCAGTTCCACGATTTAACAGTTAAAAAGAGTTCAGCGTTTTTCACATTCGGTAACAATAATATGTGGGTAGGTGGGTCCTAATGTTGTACACGCATAGAGTTCATCATTTCCGGGTTCACGACAGTTCAGTTTTATCTCAAGTCCTTCTGTTTTAAATTCATCAGGCAAATTATCGGCATAGTAAGTGTTGTCTGCAATTTCCGGATCGCCATTCAGGTTTGTCAGACTGATGATCCAGGTGTCTCCGCAATCCATTCCTATGGATAAAACGATTGCTTCAAAGTCATACTCTGTCCGGTCTTTTTCACATGTCGTAAGAACCAGACCCGAAAGGCAAAGGAGAATAATGGATAAGCTTTTCATTATCTGTTTTTTCATTGTGATGTCATGAGTTGCTTTGGGCCCGGCCAAAGCATGTAAATTACGTAAATTAAATATTCGTCAGGTCCAGCATGCCCTCCTTAAATACTATAGGATCTTCTTCGCGCGGGTCGTACAGAACAATTTTAAAGTAGTATTCCTTGTTTTCAAAATCTACAAATAAGAAATCCCAGGTATAATAGCACATGCACCTGCAGTAGCATGTCTGGTAAGGACTGGGACAGGTATCACTGATCGTAATGAAAATGGAATCAGTTGAGATCATTGCTTCAGTGGTAAAAGGCGCACAGCAGATGTAATTGATCCCTACATAAGCATCGAGCGTATCATTTATAATTGTAAACAGCAGTGTATCCTGCTCTTCACTGAGTGAACCGTCCCTGGTGGCTAAAACATCAGTATCTTCAAGGTTGCAGCCTCCCGGTTCGGTTTTTACAAAGCGGATTGTACCGGGAGAGCTTTCAGATTCCTTTTCACACATTGCCAGAAACAGGAATAACAATATAATCGGGGTAATAAACAGTAATTTTTTCATTTTGTATTTTTTATAAAACCAATTAAAAGATGATCATATATAACATTTGGTTGCGTGGGTGCAATAATGTTTGAATTTCTGTTATTTAATGACTACTCTGTCAGAGTATGTGTTTTTGCCGCCAATAGTATGAAAACATTAAGTTAGCCCTGGTGAATTAATGCTACTCAAAACAGGAGCGAGGGTAAATACCTCGCCTCTTAAGGTGGTTTTGATAAAAACCAAATGAAGAGATCCCTTCTGCTTGTCGCTTGCGTCATAGCTTCTGCGACGGAGCACGGCGGGGAGCTTCATTTACCATCGGGGTTGTGTTTTTAGGATTTCTAACTTTCTATGTCGTGCAGGTAAACACGGGCAGCAGGGTTCCTGTTCATTACAGAGATCGCATGTGAATTTCTTTTTTACTATCTTGTATCTGATTTTATTTATGGATTTTCACACATTAAAATAAAATGTATCTGGCAAAGAAATACCTGTATATTTCTGCAATCATTTTACTATACCAGGCATGTTTTTTTATCACTGTCAGGGGCCAGGCAATTGATTCATTAACGATATCGCGCAATGTATTAAATTCCGGGGATCTTATCCTTCATACCGATTCATTCAGAACGAAAGTAATTGCAGCCAGCCGCAGTGTAAAGGATATTGAGGACCTGCCCGTGACTATTTATGTTGTCACCCACGAGGATATTCTCAGGAACCACTATGTTACTCTTGTGGACGTACTGAAATCTCTTCCGGGGGTGAGAGTATCACAACCCGGCAATGGAGAGCTGGGTGAAATATTTATGCTGCGGGGATTGGCCGGCAACTACTATACAAAAATATTACTTAACGGAATGCCTTTAAAACCTACTGTAGTAAGCGGAATGCCGATCGGTGCGCAGTTGCCTGTCCGCCAGGCCGAACGTATTGAGATCGTGTATGGTCCTTCGGCATCCGTATATGGTGCCGACGCGGCATCGGGTGTGATTAACATCATCACAAAAGAGGCAGAGCAGGGATCATTTGCGCGGGCTGATATTCTGTTCGGCCAGAATGAATATTCATCAATGAATTACATGATAGGAGGGAAGGCCGGGAAAAATAAAAACCTGCTGCAATATAGTTTTTACGGGAGTAAGACTGATTTCAACAACATCAATACCAGGTATACCGATCAGGGCTATTACAATCCGCTTGAATATTACCAGCGTAAGGGGGAAAAATTCACTTTTGACGAAACCGATTATTCCCCACTCGATCTTGATGAAGATATTTTAGAATCACATGGTGTTCAACCCACAGAGTTTATTGCTGCAAATTACCCGGTGAATTATGAAGGTTCGCTCACACAACCTGATCTGACTGCCGAACTATCCTCGGGAAGCTATATGATTGGTATAAATCTGAAGTTTCGTGGCATCGGCTTGTCATACAATAATATGTATCGCCGTATGCATAGTTCAATAGGTGCTTCTCCATATTATTACAGGTATAATGATCCTCTGACATACTGGGGAGACAGGATCCAGCAAATTGCTTTCGGCTATAACACATCCATTGGAAGAAAATTGAACAGTACTACCAATATCTCTGACCTGGTATACAGTATGGATAACAATTCAAGCCTTGCACCCACTTTTATTCCCAATACCGGTAAGGTATACCTTTATTCGGCATCGGACGACTTTCTGGTTGAACAGATGGTAACCTACACACCCACATTGAACCTTGAAATTCTCGGAGGCATTTCATACCAGGCATCCAGTAACCTCCCTAAGACAAATTATTTGACAGAGCCGTTTCCCCGAAACACCTATGTGCCTTTTGGCATCACGAATTTTCCTGCCGATAGCCTGATGAATAATTTCGGGTATCACACATTTTCATTTCATACCTGGTCGGTGTTTTCCCAGGCATACTGGGTTGTAAAAAATTTTCGTCTGATGGGAGGTATCCGTTATGATATCAACAGTTATTATGGCAACAATTTTTACCCACGTATTGCCATCATGTACAGATTTCCGAAAACCACGTTCCGTGTATCGGCAGGTACTGCCATTAAAGCACCCCCTTCCTCGGTAGCATACGAATCACTGGCATACCGTACAGGGACTGATCCTGATAGTATTTATTACCTGGTAGTTCCGAATACGAAGCTGAAGCCGGAGAATTTTACTGCTTATGAATTTAGCATTACGCATAGGTTGTTTCGCCGAACCGATGTGGAACTGTCGATATATTACAATACCGTTTCAAACCTGATCAATTTCAATTCGGTGATTTATAACGCCGATACATTGCAATTATCGGTATCTGATTCCGTTGGCACAAAGACCAATGATCAGGATGCAAAAAGCATTCTGTTTGGAGGGCAGATTATTTTGCGCCGGAATGACATTATCCCTGCAATAAGATTAAATGCGGAAGTTAGTCTTACCTACAATGCTGATCGCAGTGTGAATTTTTCTATTGTGAATGAGATCAATAATGTGTTCAATCTGACACCCAAACATTATGGCCAGTTCCGGCTTTCGGCTTCACCTGTTAAAAACCTGTACCTGCAGTTCGACAATACATGGATGACAGAATGGATGCGGCTGTTTACACAAAAAGATGTATTTGAAAATGTTGAGGGATATTATACCATTGACCTGCTGGTCAACTACAATATAGGCAATAATTTACAGGTATTTGTAAAAGTGTATAACCTGTTGAATGAAAAATATGCCACACCAAGCGTCGCACGATCTGATATGGATATGATAAGCATTCCGCAACCGGGGCGGAATATCCGGTTTGGTTTAACCTACACACTGAACTAGGATGAATTTCAGGTGGACCATACTGACAGTTCTGTTTATTTTCCCGATACTTTTGACAGGCCAGGGCGTTCGGAATGATCCCCATGCAACCAGCGATTCCATTCAGGCTGTTATATTAAACAAGCAGGCTCATGAAGCATTTGACAATGATAATATGGACCAGGCTCTGACACTGGCTGAAAATTCGTTACTGGAGGTCGGCAGCAGAAATAACCATAGGCTCAATGCTGATAATCTGCTGCTGATAGCCAATATTTACCGTAGACAGGAATTACGGGATAAGGCAGTGAACTTTTACATTCGTGCAGTCACTGAGTATGAAAAACTGAATAGTGAACCCGAGTTGATACAGGTCTATCGTGAAACAGGCGACTTTTTTTTCAATTTCCATGCCGGTTTAAAAGCCCTGGAATATTATCAGAAAGCATATAATCTTGCAAAAGGCGATGATGCAGACGAGTTGCTTGAAAAAATAGGATATTGCTATTACAATTTACACGATTATAAAAATTCACATGATACATTTAACCGGTTGCTTGCTTTGTTACCATCCGAAGCCTTGACACGGCGGCTTGAGGTACTTTCGTATCTTTCCGGTGCATGCAATGAATTGAATGATTTTGACCGTTCACTTGTTTATGACCGGGAAGTCCTGATGATATACCGCAAACTTAATGATCATAAAGGGATATCCGTTGCGTTGAATAACATTGCTTTTGATCATGTTCACCTGGAAGATTATGCTGAGGCGATCAGAAATTTCAAAGAGTCATTAACCCTGGTTGAACAATATGAAGCAACGGGTAAAGAACAGGCAGAGTTGCTGATCAACATAGGCATATGTTATCAGCGGGCCAATGACTTTGACAATGCGATAACTCATTTGCTTGGAGCATATAAGTTAATGCAGGGTGATTCAACCTTAATACCGGTTAGGGCCAAACTTGAAAATACCATTGCCATCACCTATTATTATAAGAAAGATTATTACAATGCCGAGCTTTATAGTAAAAACTCCATTCAATCGGTTCGTCAGATCAACGATCGTGAATTGTTGCAGTTGTGTTATTATACCTATTCACAGATTCTTAAAGCAGGGAATGACTTTATAAAAGCGCTCGATTATTACGAATTGCACCTGGCGCTAAAAGATTCGGTGGAAAAGGAAAGAAAAGCATCGGAGCAAATAAGATCAAAAGAGAACCTCGAACTGGAAAAGACAGAGAAGGAACTTCGGTTAAGACTTGCCAGTGAAGAAATGCACGAGATGGAATTGAGAAGGATGAAACTCGAAGCGGAGAAAAAAGAAAAAGAACTGGATTTGCTGCGAAAGCAAAAAGAACTGGAAGCTTCTGAAAAAGAACGTATCCTTCAGTCGCTTATTGTAACACGTCAGAAACACGAAGCAGAGCTTAAGAACAAGGAGCTGAAATCGCTTGAACAGGAAAAAGCTATCAAGGATCTCCAGTTGAAAAAAAAGGAGGCGGAGAAAAAAGAGCAGGAGAAAGAAATTGCTCTTTTAGAGGTGGAAAAAGATAAGCAGTCGGAAGCCCGCAAAAAAGCCATTTACACATCGGGCTTACTGGCGATCATCGGACTGATGATACTTGTTGGTCTGCTGATAACAAGAAAGAAAAATGCAATATTGGAACGGCAGAAACAGGAAATTGAAGAAAAGAATGATGTATTGGAACAGAAGACCCAGGAAATACTTGCCCAAACCGAACACATAATCCTTCAGAAGCAGGTTATCGAAGAGAAAAATATTGCAATAACCGACAGTATCCAGTATGCCAGCAGGATACAGGATGCCGTATTACCGCCTGCCGGGGAGATCCGGAAATGCTTTTCGGATTGTTTTATTCTCTTCCGGCCGCGCGATATTGTCAGTGGTGATTTTTACTGGGGCATTCGGAAAGATGAAAAGGTTGTGATTGCTGCCGCCGACTGTACAGGTCATGGTGTGCCCGGGGCATTCATGAGCATGCTTGGAACAGCTTTACTGAACGAGATAGCGGCAATTGATCATTTTTCTGATGCCGCCGGTGTGCTTAACGATCTGCGAAGAAACGTAATTGCAGCATTACGACAAAAGGGAGAAGAGGGAGAAGCCCAGGACGGAATGGATATCGCACTATGCATTATAGATCAGGAAACCGATACCATGCATTTTGCGGGGGCAAATAATCCGTTGTATCAGATACGCGATCAGGAAATCAACATTATTAAAGGGGACCGGATGCCGATTGGAATTCATCTGAGATCGGACATCCCTTTTACAAACCATACTTTGAAAGTTGAAAAAAATGATGAATTCTATATTTTTTCCGATGGTATGATCGATCAGTTTGGTGGTCCCGGGAATAAGAAGTTCAAGTCTGCATCCTTACAACAATTGTTGATCGATGTACACAAAAAGTCTTTTTCGGAACAGCAGAAGCTCATTGAAAAAGCCTTTGATGAATGGAAAGGAGAGGAAGAGCAAGTGGATGATATATTGCTGATAGGATTTAAGTATTAAGCGGAGCCTCTAAGATGAACGCGAGGCCGGTTAAAATTCTCTACAACGACGAAGCCGGGAACTCACGAACAAAGCGAGTAAACTTCACCGGGTGGGGTTTTTTAAATTACAGTTTCCATACCAATCCGGACGAAAAGTAATTGTTACCGGTTAATCGTATGACATAATTGCCTGGTTTTAACGAAATCACAGGTATTGTATAAATGAAATCACCTGTTGTTTTGTAAAACCTGTCAGAGGTAACAATCCTGCCCGAAAGATCCAGAATTTCAAGGATTATGGATCCTGTATGATCATATCATTATTGACAGTTTTAAGGCGATTTACACTTAAATAAGCCTGCTTCTTTTTGGTCGGGACATTTCTGCTTGCAGGAAATGCAGGGATTAAAAATCCATCCGTCTTCTTTTGAGATTCCTCATGCCTGAGTTATGATCTTCTATAGTCTTCTGCTGTTTTTCATCTTTTATTCCCAGGGGATTATTTACTCCGGGATAAATATTATTACTCTTCACAGCGTCATTAGTATAACACCATGAACCTTATTTATATTCCTTAAGTTTATTTTTTAGCTGCAACAAATGCTCAATCCCCGGCAACCCCAATCAATTATTTTACAGATCAATTGCCAATCGATGATTGAAATGCCGCGAAATGTAACTTCTCCTATCTTTACAGGATCTTGCACAAATCCATTATTATTTACCGGACAACAGCGCGGTTCAGATAATGATCATAAACCGGTTGGGCAGGCAGTTGAAACATGGGTTTATACATAGCAGACATAGAGAGAACATACCATAAGCCGGGATTAAAAAGATATACCTGACGGTATCTACTTTCTCTTTCTTAGAATTGATTGGGCTGATGTAAGTTAATTCCGTATCGTAATTATAGTAATCCAATGTACCCTTATAATATCCGGTTACACCATTCCCGTTTTCATCGGTGCAACCTATCGTTATCTCGTATTCATTGCCCTTTTTACTGACTGTGATCTTTCCTGAAGATATTTCTATCCAATTATCATTGTTTTCATTTATTTTGTCAGTCTAATTTCATGACCAGAAATTATAACTGTACAATTTAAGAATGAACACATGAAAATAGAATTATTCAGTCATGAATATTTCATGAAACAAGCTTTAATAGAAGCAAGGAAATCCTTTGAAAAGGGGGAAATCCCTGTCGGGGCAATTGTTACTGCAAACAACACGATCATTGCCAGGGCTCATAATCTGACAGAAATGCTTAACGATGTCACAGCGCATGCAGAAATGCAGGTTATAACAGCCGCTGCAAATACTATTGGCAGCAAATACCTGAATGAATGCACCATGTATGTTACACTGGAACCATGCATAATGTGTGCCGGGGCAATATTCTGGTCACAGTTACAAAAACTGGTTTACGGGGCAAAAGATCTGAAAAGAGGATTTACAAGAATTCAATTAACCCTGTTGCATCCGAAAACAGAAATTATTACCGGGATTATGGCACATGAATCGGAATTGTTAATGAAAGAATTCTTCAGAAAAAGACGTCTGTGATTTCAGATTTCTTCAGGAAAGAAATATATTTATAGAAAATTATAGTGTAAATGGTCATTGATATAAAACGGACAGTAATTAAAACTCAGCTTCGCCGGCTTATTACATTAGTATGTTTTATAATGGTGATATTGCTTGTACTGCTTGCGGTAAATATCAAATATACCTTACTGGGCATGAGCAAATACCAGTGGGCAATGATTATCGTGATACTCTATTTTCTTTCCATTGTTTTTGAGTCTATGCTGGAATTGAATTATATCTATTTCAGTGACAGGGATGATCATATTATTCTCCGGTATTTTTCAATGAGCATATTGAACAAAAAAAAGAATTCGATTGAGATACCAAAAAATGCTTTTGCCGGCTATCAGATTATTAGTTCAATGAAAGGAGTGAAGAAAAAGATTATTCTTTTACAGAAGATTAAAGATAAAATTGCAAAATATCCGCCTGTGAGTATATCAAGTCTGAATAAAAAACAATTAACCCAAATGATTAATTCACTGGATAAGTACAAGTAAAATCTCATAGTGACGTTAGCGTGCAATTCATGAACGATCTCCAATTGAAAATAGCTTTAAGCATTATACCGAAAGTGGGTCCCAGGCTGGTTCGCAGGCTTGTGGCATATGCCGGGGGTGTTGATGCCGTTTTTAAAGAGAACAAACGTGCATTTGAAAAAATTCCCGGTATTGGTGAAGGGAAAGCATCTTT
>CAZWFM010000062.1:0-8755 GCA_964633185.1 uncultured Bacteroidales bacterium
GAAATATAGTCAAGTATTTCTACTTCACAGATCGTTTTCTTAACACCCAATTTTCTTGCAAGCAAACAAGATAGTATGTTTGTTTCAGAGTCACCGGTTACGGCAATAAATGCATCCATTTTCTCCAGTCCTTCGTCAATCAACATATTAACATCCGTGCCATCACCATTTATTACCAGCGTATTGTTCAGCATATTGGACAGCTTGTAACTTTTTTCCCTGTCTTTCTCAATTAGTTTAATGTTGTGTTGAGCACCAATATCTTTTGCCGTAAGCATGCCAATTCTGCTTCCACCGAGAATCATGAGATTACGCACTTCATATTTCTTCTTACCGGAAGATTCAAGTAAATTTTCAATTCCATCCTGAGTGGCAATTACATAAATGAAATCGCCAATATGCAAAACAAAATCGCCATTTGGTATAATTGTTTCTCCATTGCGTGAGATCGCAACAGCACGAAACTCCTGGTGTTCTGCACTTTTGCTAATCTCATTCAGACTCTTGTCTGAAATTTTTGAATCTTCATCTATTTTTACAACAAACAAAGACAATTTTCCACCGGAAAAATCAACAATATCAGTGCTGCCGGTTTGATGCAACAACCCTACAATTTCATGAGAAGCAATTTTTTCGGGGTATATCATGTAATCAATACCCATACTAATAAAATGTTCCCTGTGCCTGACATACAAATACTCCTGGTTATCAATACGGGCAATAGTCTTTTTTGCACCAAGGCGTTTGCTCAGAATAGACGCGGTGATATTGGTCTCTTCATTCCGTGCAACTGAAATAAACAGATCTGCTTTTTTGACCCCGCAGTCCAAAAGATCAGATATAGAAGTAGCAGAACCTGCACGAGTCATCACATCAAGATTCCCTCCAACCTGACGGAGTTTCTCCTCATCAGGATCTATTAAAACAATATCATGGTTTTCCTGGCTAAGCATCTTAGCCAAATGGGATCCAACCGCTCCTGCACCTGCAACTATGATTTTCACACGTATAAGTTCTTATTAAAGTTCGTACTATGAATTTCTTATATTATATATCTGATGTACGTGGTACCTGTTGCCTCACAAGTTCTATTTTTAATGGCCTTCCTATGTCTTAAAAATCCCGGTAAAGTAAACTATTCTTAAAATAATAAACTAAAAGATTCTTGTTTTTCTGCCAAAAATGAAGATTAAAAATTTGTTTATCTGATAGTTAAACTCTAAATGTTTTGAAATAAAATTCTGAAATATGAATATAATCCCATAAGCGATTACTTCAATAACTCATGAAAAGCACCGTCAACAGTAACATCAATTAATTCAATACCTTTCTCATCAGCAAATCTATACCAGGCAGAACACAAATTTTGAGAATTTTTTTTACCAATAATGATTTTCTGCGGCAAATGATAAGCAAATTTAAGTTGCTCGGGATAGATAGAATTTTTTCCCAGAATTAACCAATCACTATTATTAATTAGAATTAAGCTTCTGTTTGTTGTTCCTTGCCTGTCAAGCTCAATTAATGTGATTTTTTTATTGAAAAACTGAATATCTATTCCTGAATTTGTATGCGATATTTCCAAATGTTCCCCGGTCAAACCTGAACCCAAAGGAACATCATCCAAACTGATTTCTTCTGTTGTTTTAATAATTTGTCTGCTAATCTGAAAATTCCGGTTCCATTTCACTATTTTCTCTATGTATTCATTTTCGACCTCATTAGAAAACAGCAAATGATTGTGCCCGTCAATACAGCTTAATACAGTATTTTTACCATAATTGTAAACCAGAATTTCCTTTTTTTGATCAAGGTATTTGTATGTTACTATGTTCTGTAAAATAATAAATACAATCCCAATTCCTGCAATATATATTACACATGCTTTCCTGAATTTCGCAGTTGCAATTAGTATTGCCACAATAAAAATATATGTCATAATAAGGTGAATTGACTCAAACCTGATATCAGGAATTGCTGCAAGTGGCAGTTTCTCTATTCCTTCGATGAATAAATTCAGAAATTTCAAGAAACTATCTAATCCAATGGATATGATTCTGGCCACAGGTCCAATTGCCAAAAAAAGAAAAAATACCATAGTCGTGATCATTATTATCCAAACCAGCGGGATAACTACAATATTTGTGAGCCAAAAATAAACCGGAAACTGATGAAAATAATACAAACTCAACGGAAATACCGAAACCTGCGCTGCAATGCTTACTGTTGTGAATTGCCAGATGCGATCCGGGATTCCATACCTGAAACTTATCATGCCAAACAACCTGGGTTGAAGGTACACAATCCCCAAAACAGCAAGATAAGAGAATTGAAAACCTACTTTGAACAGTTCCATAGGATGAATCACCAGTACAATCATAGCAGAAGCTGCCAAAAGATTATACGCATTTGTTTGTCTGTTAAGGCTTCTTCCCAGCAAGAACAGTGTAAACATTAATGAAGCTCTAACAACCGAACAAGATAGTCCTGTGATCAATGCAAAAAGCCAGATAGAAAAAAGAATAAGAGCCAGTCTGAGCACCCTGAAAAACAAGGTCTGATTTCTTCTCCAGAAAATTAAGCTCAAAAACATGTACAATATCCCCACATGCAAACCTGAAACAGCCAGCACATGCATCGCACCCGCGATGGCAAATTTACTTTTCATCTCTTCATCAAGAAATTCCTTGTTGCCAGCGACAAGAGCTGAAATAACTGCTAGTTCCTCATCCTCTATGCCGTAATCGGTAAAGCTTTTGATAATTCTTTGTTGTATGGATGAAGCAAGTCTCCTCAATTTGTATTTGCCGGTGTTAGCGCCAAATCGTATCGTTTTGACAGATACATAACATGCATAATATATTTTCTTATTACGCATATAGTTTTCATAATCAAATTCTTTTGGATTTCCCCTGTTTTTTATTCTGTGTAATTTCGATATCAGGCAAACAGAATCTCCAGTTTCCGGGATTTTCATCGTAGAATCCCTGAATACAAATACGCATATATTTTCATTTGCATATACTTTGTTATCGTGCAAAATGTAGTTTTGAACATGACAATCAATGTGTATAAAATGGCCTTTTACTTTCGGTGAGTTTTTCACAATACCGTCAATAAAAATAGCCTGATCAGGAAATTCATGACTGGAATTTGTAAGTGAAAAAGAAAATAGCCCACACATAAAAAATGCTCCATACAAAATGATGACTTTTGTTATTTTGTAATATCCCAGACTTGGGGCGAAAAACCCAATGAAAGGAATTGTAACAATAAAGGCAATGCCGATCCATAACAAACAGGAAAAATCAGGGTAAAAAATTGAAGAAACAAGAATTCCAAGAATGTATGGAATAAGTATACGGATGAATGGTATTTGCTTAAAATCGAAGTGCGATTTCATGACCTTTAACGCTCTTTAAGAAATATTCCGAATTGTATCCGGATGATGTTTTGTTTACAAAATAATAAGTAATTTTTCACTGCAAAAAACAATAAGAGATGCTTTTACTTTTAAGCTATTCTCTTACCTTCGTAAAACAAATAATACATTATGCCGGATTCATATTAAGTCAAATTAAATTAAAAGAATAGAAAATGGCAAATTTGAAAACCAGTTATTTAGGTATTGAATTAAAAAACCCTGTTATTATTGGAGCCAGCAATCTTGTAAATAACCTGGAGAATATTAAAAAAGTTGAACAGGCCGGTGCCGGTGCAATAGTATATAAATCTTTGTTTGAAGAACAAATACAGCTCGAAAGCGCCCAGCTTGATGATAAACTACATGAATACAGTGAGCGAAACGCAGAAATGATCAACCTTTTCCCAAATATTGAACATGCCGGTCCTGAGGAGCACCTTTTTAATATTGCCCGCGTGAAAAAAACCATTGGCATCCCTGTTATTGCCAGCCTGAATGCCATCATTAAAGAATCGTGGATTGACTATGCAAAGCAAATTGAAGACATGGGAGTTGATGCCCTGGAATTGAATTACTATTATGTTCCACGCGATGTTGATTTAGACGGACGTACACTGATCATTGAACAGGTTGAAATTCTGAAAGCAGTGAAGACGGCTGTGAAAATACCTGTAAGCATTAAACTGAGTCCTTTTTATGCTAATCCTCTTAACCTGGTGAACAAGCTTGATGCTGCAGGAGCAGATGGATTTGTATTATTTAATCGCCTGTTTCAGCCTGAAATTGATATGGATAAGGAAGAACATTTTACTCCTTTTAATCTTAGCACACCGGAAGATAACAGGCTGCCCTTGCGGTTTGCAGGTTTGCTTTACGACAATGTTAAGGGAAGTATCTGCAGCAATACAGGTATTTTTACCGGAAAAGATGTTGCCAAAATGATACTCGCAGGAGCCGATTGTGTACAAATTGTAAGTACTATTTATAAAAACAAAATCGATTATATAGCTACCATTATTAAAGATCTGAACGACTGGATGGATAGTAAACACTATAAAACTCTTGGTGATTTCCGAGGAAAACTGTCAAATAAAAATATCAATGATCCGTTTGTATACAAGAGAGCTCAATATATTGATCTCTTGCTAAAATCAGAAGAAATACTGGTGAAATACCCTGTGAGGTGATTATTATAACCATGCAGTCTTAATTGATCCCGGATTCCCTGGTTGCCCAAATGAATCTGCCTGCAGAAAGGCAATATCCAATTTGCATAATCCAAAAACAGATTACAAATCAAGAATGTCCAATATCGAATATCCCTGCCTGCGGCAAACAGGCGAAGTCCAAATACCTTGTGTTTTACTGAAACCGAATACCATGAATTACCATTCACAAATCACCTCATTAATATTTTATAAGTTTCGTTTTATAGGCAACACTGGCTTTCCCTTTGGCAATATCATTCAGTTTTCCCTTTAACATTTTTCTCTTTAACGGGGCTATTCTGTCAACAAACAATATGCCTTCAAGGTGGTCGTATTCGTGCTGTATGACTCTTGCCTTAATCCCATGGTAAGTTTCATCGAAGAAATTGAATTCCTCATCGTAATACTGTACTCTTATTTTCGCCGGACGATCAACATCTTCACGAATATCAGGCAAACTCAGACAACCTTCAGTGTATGTGAATAGTTCGCTTTTTTCCTCGATTATTTTCGGATTTATGAATGCTTTTCTGAATCCTTCCAGATCAGGATCATCTTCGGCCAGGGCCGTGGTATCGATAACAAAAATACGAATTGACTTGCCAATCTGAGGTGCAGCAAGACCAACTCCATCCGTGACATACATTGTTTCAAACATGTTGTAAACAAGCTGTTTGAGTTCGGGGTTATCTTTGTCAATTTCCTGCGAAATCTTACGCAACAGAGGTGATCCGTATACAACAATCGGGTAGATCATGGTTTATAAAATTTAAATCTTTTCCTTCATTTCCAGATAAGACTGCAGCAATATTGTCGCACTTACTTTGTCTATCAATGCTTTATCCTGTCTTTTCTTCTTTTTTAATCCTCCGTCAATCATTGCCTGAAAAGCCATTTTTGAGGTAAAGCGTTCGTCCATCAGGTAATATTTTTTGTACGGGAATTCCTTTTTAAAGTTAGCAATAAATGCATTCACATACCGAACAGATTCTGAGGCCATATTGTTCATTTGCTTCGGATAACCGATAACAACCAGATCAACATCTTCAGCTTCAAAATAATTTTTAAGGAATGCTATCGTTTCATGGGCTTTAATGGTTTCTAATCCATTAGCAATTATCTGACCGGGATCAGTTACAGCTATTCCTACTCTTTTCCGACCATAATCGATGGATAATATTCTGCCCATTTCCCTGAAGGATTTGAAAAACGATAATAGCAATAAGATTTTTTAAAACAAAAAATCAGGGATGTTAAAGCGATCTGTGTAAAAATTCAGATGTTTTGAACAGCCCTGCAATATTGATTATACCCTCTGTTTATTCTTTCCCAAAATCCATGGCAGCCATGCGTTTGTAACTTTCATACCGCCATTTTGCATTTTCCTCCGCTTCAACGAAAAGTTCTGCGGCTTCTTTCGGAAAAGCTTTTTTCAATGATGTGTACCTGACCTCACCATTTAAAAATTCCTGGAATCCTTCCCAGACAGGTTCTTTTGAATCAAGCTGGAACGGATTCTGTCCTTGCTTCTCAAGCATAGGATTGTATCTGAACAAATGCCAGTAGCCGGCTTCAACTGCCCGTTTTTCTTCATCCTGCGACTTGCCCATCCCTGCTCTTAATCCATGGTTGATACAAGGTGCATAGGCAATTATCAATGATGGACCGGGATAAGCTTCAGCTTCTCTGAGTGCTTTCAGATACTGATTCATGTTGGCCCCCATTGCTACCTGTGCTACATAAACATAGCCATATGTCATCGCCATGGCACCCAGATCTTTCTTTCTCACTTTTTTCCCGGATGCTGCAAATTTGGCCACTGCACCTACCGGAGTGGCTTTTGAAGCCTGACCTCCTGTATTGGAATACACTTCCGTATCCATAACAAAAATATTTATATCGTCTCCTGATGCAATCACATGGTCAAGTCCGCCATAACCTATATCATAAGCCCAACCGTCGCCTCCAAACACCCATACCGATTTCTTGATCAGGTATTGTTTGAGATCAAGTATTTCTTTTGCCGCAGGATCCTTTTCTTTTTTTAATGCTGTAAGAACTTTGCCAGATGCGACTTTTGATTTTTCTGCATCATTTTTCCCTTCTATCCATTCAACAAAAGCTTCCTTTGTTCCAGAGGCAATCTTTCCTTCTTCAAGGGATTTCTTCATTTTAAGTTCAATGCGGTCGCGCATTTTATTGATTCCCAATGTGAATCCATATCCGTATTCCGCATTGTCTTCAAACAGGGAGTTCGCCCATGCAGGCCCCTTACCCTCAGCATTTGTGCAGTATGGTGTTGAAGGTGCCGAACCACCCCAAATGGAAGAACAACCGGTAGCATTGGCAACGAGCATACGATCGCCGTAAAGCTGAGTAATAAGCTTTACATAGGGGGTTTCACCGCATCCCGCACAAGCTCCGGAAAATTCAAACAGAGGTTGAGCAAACTGACTGTTTTTGATATTTTGAGTAATATCAATACGATCGGTTTTATAACTGACATGATCAATCATATAATTCCAATTCTCAATTTCTTTTCTTTGAGAATCCAGTGTTTTCAAAACGAGTGATTTCTCTTTCGAAGGACAGGTTTCCACACATACACCACAGCCCGTACAATCTAAAGGACTCACCTGTATACGGTATTTAAATTCTTCCAGTCCCTTCCCTCTGGCTTCCAGTAATAATGTATCTTTTGGTGCTTTTGCAGCTTCAGATTCATTCAGCAGGAACGGTCGGATACATGCATGAGGACATACAAATGCACACTGGTTACACTGAATACAATTTTCAGGTATCCATTCAGGTACATTAACAGCTACTCCGCGTTTTTCATACACAGTGGTTCCTGCCGGAAATGTACCATCTTCCCTGTCAACAAAAACACTGACAGGAAGATCATCTCCTTTCAGTGCATTGATCGGAATCGCCACATTCCTGACAAAATCAGGTAAATCACCTGCTTCTTCCACTTTTCCTTTGCATGCAATTTTTGCCCATTCGGCAGGTATTTCAATTTTTTGTATATCACCTCCACGGTCAACAGCAAAATGATTCATTCGCACAATTTCTTCACCTTTCTTCCCAAATGTTTTTTTTATGGCCTTTTTCATCTCATCAACAGCTTCTTCATAGGGAATGACACTTGCTATCTTGAAAAAGGCCGACTGCATGATGGTGTTTGTACGATTGCCAAGACCAATCTCTGCAGCAATTTTAGTGGCATTGATAATATAAAAACTGATATTCTTTTCTGCCATATATTTTTTCATCGAATCGGGCAGGCGTTTTTTTGTTTCTTCTTCTTCCCAGATACTGTTTAAAAGAAATGTGCCTCCTTTTTTTAATCCTTTCAGCATATCGTATTTATCAAGATAGGATGGGACATGACATGCCACAAAATCAGGTGTGTTAACCAGATAGGTAGAACGAATGGGATCATCGCCAAAACGAAGATGTGAAGTAGTAATGCCTCCTGATTTCTTTGAATCGTAAGCAAAATATGCCTGGGCATATTTATCTGTACTATCCCCTATAATTTTTATCGAATTCTTATTTGCACCAACGGTACCGTCAGATCCCAATCCGTAAAATTTGGCTTCAAATGTGCCTTTGTGTTCCAGGCTAATCTCTTCCTTCATAGGCAATGATGTGAAAGTAACATCATCAACAATTCCCAATGTAAACCTGTTCTTCGGTTCCTTCTGTTCAAGATTTTCATATACTGTAATGATCTGAACAGGTGTAGTATCTTTTGAACTTAACCCATATCTTCCGCCAATGATTAAAGGGGCATTCTTCTTACCATAGAAGGCTTCGCACAAATCGAGATGAAGAGGTTCTCCGTTTGCACCGGGCTCTTTGGTCCTGTCAAGAACGGCAATACGTTTAACAGCCTTGGGCATGACCTTCATCAGGTATTCAACCGAAAATGGCCTGTAGAGATGTACTGTGATCATCCCAACTTTCTTACCCTGTCTGGCCAGATAATCTATTGTTTCTTTTATTGTACTGGTAACAGATCCCATGGCCACAATGATATGCTCAGCATCCGGATCACCATAATAGGTAAAAGGATGGTATTCCCGTCCGGTAATCCGGGATATTTTCTGCATGTATT
>CAZWFM010000063.1:0-8707 GCA_964633185.1 uncultured Bacteroidales bacterium
TTACTCTCTTACTTACCCTATACATAGTAAAATCAGTAACAAAGGCAATCAATCTCTCATCGTAATCTGGTTGCTGAACACTCCCAATTTCAATGATTTTATTGTTAAAAAGCGGGAAAAAATCGGGGTATTTATTCTGAAGGTAAAGTATACTATCCTTTAGAGAATAGATATTAATAGAAAACAGATCCTGTTCAAACCTGAAAATCTGAACTTCTTCTGTTGTCTCCTTCCCTGAATATTTATCGGATTTACAGCAAGCAAGCAAAAAAACGAATACAGCAAAAAGGAAAATTCTCAGATTATTCATAAATCATCAGTTTGATGTGCAAAATAGATACTTTCAATTCATTTTTTCAAATTTTATACACTTAATATAAAGACTCCGTTGACAAATTGTCTGTTTGAAATGAAAAAACAATTGAATAGAATATATTCGATTGAAATTGTTTTTGGTATTTGAAAAAAGAATCTATCTTTGCAAGCCTGAAAATTAAAGAGGAAAAAACCTGAAGAGATGAAAAGGACATTTCAGCCATCCATAAGAAGAAAACGGAATAAGCACGGTTTCAGAGAACGTATGTCAAGTAAAAACGGTCGAAAAGTAGTGGCCAGAAGAAGAGCCAAAGGAAGAAAAAGACTGACGGTTTCTGACGAGATTCATAAGAAATAATCGTAATAAACGAATATAACGAAAAGGTTGTCATTTTTATGGCAACCTTTTTTGTTTTAAACAATGGTATTTCTGATTAGTTTTGTCCGGTAAAAAGATTATTCTTAAATCATTATTTCTTCAAAAAGTACAGGAATACTAAAAGATGTCTCAAACCCTGATTTCCATATCAAACTCATTCAAAAACATACAGCTTGTCATATTTGATCTTGACGGAACCTTATATGATCAAAGGAAATTAAGAAGAAGACTATACTTCCTTTTCATTTTTAACTTATTTCTTGGTAAAATCAATCTTCTCGATCTGAAGATTGTTGCTGAATTCCGCAGACAAAGAGAAAAACACAAAGGATACAGTTCTCCATCTCTTGAAGAGGATCAGTATTCCTGGTGTCTTGAAAAAACAAGAGTGCCGGTTAAAAAGATCCGGGAAACGATTGAAAAATTAATGTTTAATATTCCTCTTGGATTACTGAAAAAAGTTTTGTATCCTCAAACAATATCTTTTATAGATCTTTTACGGAAAAATGAAATCAAGACTGCTGTTTATTCAGATTATCCCGTAACTGAAAAGTTATTGGCAATAGGCATAAAAGCAGATAAAACCTTCTGTTCAACACACAGGAATATTGCACAATTGAAACCCTCAAAAAAAGGTCCTGTTGAAATTTGTAAAGCCTTCGGTTGTGATACGGATAAAGCTATTTATATTGGTGACAGAGAAGATACGGATGGTGAATCAGCCCGCATGGCAGGTATATCATTTATTAAAGTACATAGCAACCAGGCAAGGAAGGGAACTTTTTACGGCAACTTGATTAATTTGGTAAAGAATGATAGAAAAAGATAATAATATCAAATGCTGGGTGTGTGGTGGAAAAGAATTTACCCTGAAAAAAAAATCTGATATTGGCGAAAGTCTTATAAGTGATAATTTCGCTATTACAAATTTTGATTACGGGAAAACCGGAGAACTAAAACAATGTAAATCGTGTGGATTTATTCAGTGTACTGATCTTACAGAAGTGATCAATTTTTATAATGATCTTGAGGATAAGGAGTATGAGAACACTCGAAAAGAGAGAAAACTTCAGGAACAAAGACTGGTTAAATTTTTTAGCAGATACAAAAGTACCGGCAAATTACTTGATATTGGAGCAGGAAGTGGAATAATGGTTGAAGCAGCTCTCAAAAAGGGATTTGATGCAGAAGGCATTGAACCATCAAAATGGTTGCAAAAGAATGCACAAAAAATGAATTTGCCGGTTTACCAGGGAATCTTCCCGCATCCAAAAACTCCTGGCCCTTATGATATTATAACACTTGTTGACGTAATTGAACATGTGACTCGTCCCGGAAATCTGCTGTCAGATATCAACAAATCACTGGCTGAAGATGGAATATTTGTACTGGTAACTCCCGATGTAAATTCCCTGGCCGCAAGATTATTCGGTTTTAAATGGTGGCACTACCGATTTGCTCATATTGGTTACTTCAATCGTAAGAACCTGGCTTTCCTGCTTACAAATTCCGGCTATTCAATTTTGAAGATGACACGTCCTTCCTGGTACTTTACTCTAAAATACCTTGGAATACGTTTTCTGTCATTTTTGCCTGAATTTTTGCGATTTCCATTACCTGGTTTTTTGGATAAAATTATAATACCGGTAAATTTGAGAGATTCTATATTGGTTTTGTGTAAAAAGAAAAAAAATTATGATTAGGCATTACATCAGGCTTGCAAGACCGGATCACTGGTTTAAAAACATTTTTATGCTGCCCGGAATAATTATGGGACTTTATTATACAAATTTCAGCCTGGGATCGACATCTGTTGGAATATTGCTTGCAGGAATTTTTGCTACCTGCATGGTAGCTTCTGCCAATTATGTTATTAATGAATGGTTAGATACAGAATTCGATAAATACCATCCCACGAAAAAGGACCGTTCCTCAATAAAAGCTGATTTGAAACCAAAAATTATTTATACTGAATATACGCTGTTGGCTTTGATCGGTTTAGTTATCAGTTATTTTATCTCAATAGAATTTTTATTAACAGAACTCCTTTTCCTTTTTATGGGGTTTCTTTACAATGTACCTCCTTTTCGCACCAAAGACAGAACATACCTCGATGTTTTGTCTGAATCGGTAAACAATCCCATTCGCTTTGTTTTGGGATGGTTGCTGATGGGAATTGCATTCGCTCCACCCTCCAGCATCCTGATCGCATATTGGATGGGTGGCGCTTTTTTAATGGCCACAAAAAGGTTTGCTGAATACCGTTTTATTTCCGATCCTGTATTAGCCGGTAAATACCGTCGTTCATTCAAATATTATACAGAAGAAAAATTGCTTATTTCTACTGTATTTTATGCTTTATGTTCATCTTTCTTCCTGGCTATCTTTCTTATTAAACATCGCATTGAATTGCTTATTTCATTCCCTTTTATAGCAATGCTCTTTGCATGGTATCTGCACCTGGGATTCGAAAAGGAATCTATCGTACAAACTCCTGAAAAACTATATTTGAAGAAAGATTTTGTGCTCTATACACTTTTTCTGTTTGTCTTGATGATTGTGCTGTTGAAAATAGATATCCCCGAACTTCATTGGTTTATTAAAAACTATTGATTTTTTATTTCACCGGTTGAATTCATAAATTAGTGCGCTATTAAACCACAAAACTTTAACCTAATGTCTGAATTTTTTAAAGATACTGAAAAGAAGATTTTTTATGCAGTGGCAGCATTGCTGTTTATCCTTATGCCAATTCTAAGTTTAAATTCGGGCATTTCCGGTGATGAGGAAACTTTCCACTACCCTCATGGAAAAAATGTATTCAATTACTATAAAACACTTGGAAAAGATACTACCTGTTTGCATTATAACAACAGTGTACTTCATATGTACGGACCGGTTTTTGATCTTGCAACTGTTGCAGCAATTAAAATCATAAAGCCAAATGACGAATACAAAGTCCGTCATATTCTAAATTCTCTGGCCGGTTGGGCTGCAATTTTTTTTGCAGGACTTATTGCTGTAATGCTGGGAGGTTGGCGTGCAGGAATTATTACACTGATTTTTTTATTTTTATCACCAAGGTTTCTTGGTCATTCTTTCAATAACCCAAAAGATATACCCTTTACAGCTGCATATATTTTTACAATATATTGTATCATTCGCTTTTTAAAATCGTTTCCTGAGCACCGATACAGATTTGCCTGGCCTATTGCACTTGGAATTGGATTGACTATTGGAGTGAGGGTGGGCGGTATCTTACTTGCTATTTATTTTCTATTTTTTGTGGGCATTCATTACGTATTCACAAAGAATTATAAAGACTGGTTTAAAAGACAAAATCTTCAGAAATTTTTCAGACTATTTCTTTACGCTCTTGTCATTTCCATTGCCGGATATTTTATTGGAATACTTCTCTGGCCATATGCTCATAAAGCTCCGGTGAGTAAAACATTAGAAGCAATGAGTTACATGGAACAGTATGCAACAAGCTTACGTCAGGTATTTGAAGGCAAAATCATCTGGTCTGATCACATGCCAAAACATTACCTTCCAAAGTATATTTTTATAACAATTCCTGAGTTCATCATTCTGGGACTAATTGCTTTTTTCGTACTCATTCATAAAATGAAAAAAAAATACGCAACATGGTATTTCATTCTATTGTTTGTATCCGTTTTCCCTGTGACGTATATTATTTTTAAAGAATCGAATGTTTATGGCGGGTGGCGTCATGTTATGTTTATTTTCCCCGGGATAGCTGTTATTTCTTCCCTGGGAATAAATGAATTGATCAGTGTTTTCAAGAAGAAATATCAGCAATTCGTTGTTATTGGTATTGTTACCCTGCTGGCTGTTTTGCCGTTAAAACATATTATTCGCAATCATCCTCATGAATACATTTATTATAATGCAATATCAGGAGGAGTTAAAAAAGCCTATGGAAAATATGAGATGGATTATTTCTATCATAGTTTGAAAGCAGCTTCTGATTGGCTTATTAAAAATAAAATTGAAAATGTTACTCTCAGAGAGGGAGAAAAAATTATAGTAGCATCGAATTTTAGTGTCCCTCTCAACTATTATTTTCGTAACTACAAAGACAAAGTTAAAATTGTTTACATCAGGTATTATGAGAGAGGCAATAGTGATTGGGACTATGCCATTATTGCAAATAGCTATATCAATCCTTACCAGCTGAAAAAAAACAAATGGCCACCGGCTAACACGATCAAAACAATAAATGTTGACGGTAAACCCATAAATGCTATTCTTGAAAGAACCGACCATTCAGATTTTAAAGGCTATCAATTGATGGTTAGCGGTAATTCTGCAGCAGCAATTCCGTTTTTTCAAACTGCAGTAAAAAAGGACAAAAATTACGAAATGGTTTACTATAATCTTGCACAGGCATATTTGAATACAAATGAATATGATAAGGCTTTACAGGCCATTTCAAAATGCCTGAAATTATATCCTGACTATGACCGCGGATTGAATTTGCTTGGTATGATCTATCTTAACAAAAAAGAGTATGACAATGCCATGCAGGTTTTTAGAAAAAATATGAAAGAAAATCCAAAATATGTTATTTCAATTTATTATTTGGGAGTGATTTATGCACAGAACAATGACTACAAAACAGCTTTAAAATACCTCGAGAAGTCTATTGAAGTTAACTCAAGATACAAACCTGCTTATTATTTGATTGCCAAAATTTACGAATTGCAGGGCAAAAATGATCTTGCCAAAAGATATATAGCGTATGCAAATTCTCTTCCATGATGCTTCCCTGATTATACATTACAAATTTTCAAATCATCGTGATATCAGATACGTTTTTTCTGTTTGCTTCGTTTATATCCTAACCTGCCCTATTCGTTCATCCGCAGTTAGATCTGTGCCAAAGCAGGTTAACACGATTTGGTTGCACTTATTTTTTGCAAAAAAGTCAGAGTAACTTAATCGTAAACAGTTTAATAAATACATTTTATGATATTTTTAACGTAAATCAATGAGAATATATAGTATTATCTTTGTCCGGTTATCCAATTGAATCAGTATGAATAATTTTTTACAATATTTGCGAAGCAAGATATTTATAAGAAATTTCCTCCTGGCAATTGGTTTCGCCATTACTCTTTTCATTTTCCTGCTTTTGTTTTTACGCATCTATACACATCATGGAAGAAGTATTGCCATTCCCGATCTCTCAGATCTGCCTGTGGAAGATGCAGGAAAATACATTGCCAAACGAAAACTCAGATATGAGATTCTTGATTCCGTTTATGTAGCTGGAAAAGATGGTGGTATTGTTTTTGATCAATATCCGAAACCAGGTTCTTTGGTAAAGAAGAACCGAAAAATCTATTTTACAATCAATGCACATTCACCTGAAAAAATACTCATGCCTGATCTGGTAGGTATAACCTTGCGTGAAGCCAGAACAAAAATTGAAATTGCCGGTTTGAAAATCGGAAAACTTATATACCGGTACGATATGGCAATTAATGTTGTTCTTGAACAACATTTAAATGGGGAATTAATAGAAGCCGGTGATACAGTGCCCAAGGGAATTTCAATTGATCTGATTCTTGGTAAAGGGCTGGCCAACGAAAGATCCATGGTGCCCAATCTAATTGGACTTTCAGTGGAAGAAGCCAAAAATAAAGCAGCAGATGCATTATTTACAATCAGCACTGCCATCCCCGATAACAGCATTATTAGTAATGATACCATAACTCCTTTTATTTTCAGGCAGCATCCGGTCAGAGCAAAAAATGTCCGGGTACCATTAGGTACTCAGATTACCTTGTGGATTACCATTGATTCAACGAAACTATCAGGAGAAGGAACCTCTGATAGTACAATCGTTTGGGATGACGCAAAAAATAATGATGATTATGAAGATGTTGAAGAAGACACTTATTCTGACGATTATACTTATTAGTATCTTGCCGTCATACGGTCAGATAATCAGAAGCCTGGATTTTAACCATGCCGTTATGGAAGCCAGTGCAAAAAGGAAGGTACTGATTGAAAAAACAATATCATCTGATACAATATTTTTCGAGGATGAGTTTTTTGAAGATTTTTCTTCCTATCATTATGAAGTCTTCCCCAGAACAGATGTGTGGGCCGACCAATATGCATGTATTAATTCAACTTACGCAGATTCAATGATCAGCCTGGGAGTTGCAACATTAGATGCATACGATCAAAAAGGATATCCCTATTACAAATCCAATAAGCCCGTCACACAAGGAGATACGCTTACATCACAGGCGTTTGTGTTTTCTGATCCGTCAACGGATTCTCTGGTATTCAGTTTTTTTTACCAGTGCGGGGGAAAAGTATCCGGACCGGAAATAAACGATTCCCTGATCCTTGATTTTTTTGATGCAAATGATTCCCTGTGGCATAAGGTGTTTTACCGGTTGGGTGGAGAACAAATGCATAACTTTAAACAGGTGATTATTCCAATTGAAGATTCTTTGATCCAGGATGGTTTCCGCTTCCGGTTCAGGAATTATGTCTCCCTTGCACTGGAAAACATTCCGGGAGAAGATCTGGGAAAATTCAGCAATGCAGACCAGTGGCACCTGGATTATTTGCAAATTAAATCAGTAAAAGACACTGCAGAATTAAGATCCATTAACGATATGACCATGGTAAAACCGCTGATGTCCTCTCTGGTTGGATGTACAAGCGTTCCATACCATCACTATGCTCTTGCAAGGAATGTTATTGAACGAAAGACCATCCCTATCTCTTATAGAACTATATTCCCAGAGCAGGAGGAGATCATATCACTGGTAAGGTATTATTACTCATATGATGTTAAAAATGATCAACTTCTAATGGACCTTCAATACGATGAAAATATTGCCCCATACTCTTATTTCAATAATGCTGAGTTTTTTGTGTCCGGATATACATATGATAAAAATGATAGTATAGCAGAAATTGAACTTATGGCAGTTATCCAGGCTCAGGCGATCGACCAGAAACTGGTAAATGATACAGTGAAAAGAAAAGAAATTTATCATGATCATTATGCATACGATGATGGTACCGCTGAACTCGGCCTGGGCATTGCCGGTGAACAACAGAGTTTGAACAGGATAGCCGTTCGATTCAGAGTTTACAAACAAAGTAACGATCCTGATACCCTGAGAGCCATATTAATTTACTTTAATAAAAGTATAAACGATTATACCAGTCAGTCAGAATATAGAATTTCAATCCGTAAAAACGATGGAGAGTATCCTTCAAATGATACATTGTATACTTCTAAGGGATACTTTCCTGATTATTCTGTCAGACTAAATGAATTTACACGAATAGAACTGGATAGACCTGTAGTTCTTTCAGATACTTTTTTTGTTGTGATTGAACAGCTTGATAGTTATTTAAATATTGGATATGATATCAACAATAATAGTCTGGGTAATACATACTTTTATACGAATACCGGTCAGGGTTGGATGAACTCCACTTCATTACCGGCAGGGTCTCTGATGATAAGACCATCTTTTGGAAAATTTACTCTTCCTCTGACCAGTGCCGAATTCGTTGATAAATCTGATAAGCTAAAAATATATCCTAATCCGGCAACAGACTTATTGTATTTAGATCTGCCGGAAGAATACATCAACTCTTATACAATCAAGATATACAATATTATGGGAGTTATGCTTGTAAATTCCTGTTCTGAAAAAAATTCCATTGATATTTCCACCCTGCATAAAGGACTATACATCCTTCACCTGACCTCGGAAGACAAGAAAATGAATCTCACAACAAAATTCATAAAAGAATAAATCGTCTTGATACCAATAGAACCAACAGATAATGAGGAAAATAGCGAATTGTTTGAGCATCATCGATTTGTTGCCGACAAAGGCCAGAGTTTACTAAGAATTGATAAGTTTTTATTTGATAAGCTTGAAAAAGTTTCCCGGACAAAGATTCAATCTGCTGCCCAGGCAAATTGTCTGCTGGTAAATGAAA
>CAZWFM010000064.1:0-8541 GCA_964633185.1 uncultured Bacteroidales bacterium
AGTTTTCCAAACCACCCCATCCATGCAATACAGCGTATTCAACCAGATTGTCCCAGATTGTACCACTTCCAACTTTAAGGACAATTTCTTCATTAGTTTCTTCAACAATGCTGATTTCTTTCAGTTTCGGATGAATTATCAAACCGTCAAAATCTTTTGTGAATAATACATTGCTTCCGCCTCCAAGAATCAACCTTGGATGTTTTATGAACAGTTTATCATCAAGCAACTCATGCAATTCTGCCAGGGATGAAAATCCGGCGAAATATTTTGCTTTCACATCTATCCCGAATGTATTATATTGTTTGAGTGGAAAGTTTGATTTAAATTCAATCATGTTTTTCAAATTGTCGCAAATATACAATAGTTTTGTGGTCTTTAATTTTAAAGATTTACCATTAAAATACTACCAATTTGATTCGTGTAATTTCAGTTGTTTCAAATGATATTGTGACC
This sequence comes from uncultured Bacteroidales bacterium, assembly GCA_964633185.1. Lineage (GTDB taxonomy): Bacteria > Bacteroidota > Bacteroidia > Bacteroidales > UBA10428 > UBA10428. The sequence goes on from CAZWFM010000064.1 coordinate 457, forward strand.
GATAACAGGATCCACAAAATTGCTACATCTCTTAGCGAGAATGGTTATGATGTTACAATTGTTGGAAGACAACTCAGAGATTCACTTTCTTTAACCAAAAGATCATACCACACAAAACGACTTCGTTTGTTAATAAACAAAGGGCCTCTTTTTTATGTCAACCTTAACCTCAGACTCTTTTTTTATCTCCTGGGTTTTAAGGGGCAGATTATATTATCCAATGATATGGATACATTGCCTGCGTGTTATCTGGTTTCTGTTCTGAAAAGAAAAAAGCTTGTATTTGATAGCCATGAATTGTTTTCTGAAGTTCCTGAATTGGTTCACAGGCCATTGATAAAAAATATATGGTTGATGCTTGAAAGTTTCCTGTTGAAAAGGATCAAGTATGGTTTTACCGTTTGTCAGTCCATTGCAAATCATTACCAGCAAAAGTACGGTATCACATTTCAGGTGATCAGAAATATGGCCCGGTTCAGATACGATCATGAATTCGAAGAAAATGGCAATTCTTCTGCTGAGACTGTGATCATTTACCAGGGAGTACTGAATCTCGGACGAGGCCTTGAATTGATGATACAAAGCATGCAGTATTTAACCAATACGAGACTCTGGCTTGTGGGTAAGGGAGACATTGAAAATGAGCTGATACAACTTACCAATAAGTTAAAATTAACAGATAGAATAGATTTTCTGGGACGCGTGGCTTTTGAGAATTTATGGAAGTATACATCTCATGCAGACATTGGAATTTCCCTTGAGGAAAATCTTGGATTAAATTATCAGTATGCTTTACCTAATAAATTATTTGATTACCTGCAGGCAAGAATTCCGGTAGTAATTTCTGATTTGGTTGAAATGAAAGAAATTGTTGAGAAATATGATATTGGCAAAATTGTATATGACAGGAATCCGGAAAAATTAGCTGGTCTGCTAAATGATATGATTGACAATGAGTTGGCAAACGGTTATTACAGTACGAATTTGGAACTGGCAGCACGTGAGTTGTGCTGGGAACGTGAGGAAGAAAAATTACTGGATCTGTTTAGAAACGGGCGAAATTCAATATAGGCTTGTATTTCCTGATGGTGTAAACCAACAAATAGTACAAAGCAAGAAACAGGGGAACAGAAAGAATCAACCAGATTCCAACAGCTGATAAATTAACCAGCCAAAGATCATTAAGAGTACCCCAGAAATCAGTTTTAAAAAGTTGGAAATATTGATGAATCGAAAAACTTACTTCGGTTCCTTTTAATAGTGAATCACCCATTTTTAAAAAGGGTATAAGAAGGGCTATCTGAACGGGATGAACAATGTAATGTGCAATCTGCATCGCAACGAAATTCAACCTGAGAGAAAGAGCAATTAATCCAACAATAACGGTAGTAATTCCATACAAAGGAATTAAGCCAACAGTTATGCCCAATGCCAATGAAACAGATAAACGTTCTATGGATATTCCTTCTTTAATTGCTGTTCTGATAGGGGAAACAAACTTGCGCTCTGCCCAACCTTTGATCTTCTTCTTCATCTTCCTTTATTGCAATATCAATTCTTAATGTTTTTAATTGTTCATTAAATACGGGTGATTCTGTTAAAAGTTACCAAAACTAATTGTTTTTTTATTGGTAAACAAAAATCATACCTAAAATAAATAACAAAATGGAATACTTTACGTAGATTATGAATAAATATTTAATGATTTCTTAATATTCTTTATATTTGACCATGCGTGTACTGTTTTTCATTTTATTTATTTGGTATTCTTATTGTCTCAATGCACAAATATGCATTAACGAATTTCTTTCATCAAATGTGAACGGAATTGTTGATGGAGATAATGAATATTCTGACTGGATAGAAATTTACAATTCAGGTTCGGGTCCGATCGACCTTGGAGGATATGCACTCTCAGATGAGATCCTGATAACTGATAAATGGATATTTCCGGAATACACCTTCGAATCCGGTGAATACATTTTAGTATTTGCATCGGGAAAAGACAGGAAAGAAATTGGATTGACCTACCAAACCATAATAGACTGGGGTGATACATGGGAATATATAGTGCCTGATTCGGAAATCGGGACAAGCTGGCGTTATGCAGGATATGATGCATCATCATGGAATACCGGAAGCAGTGGTTTTGGTTATGAGGATGGAGACGACAATACAGTGATCCCAACTACTATGAGTGTTTTTATCAGGAAGGAATTTGTTATTACTGATCTGTCAAGCATTCAAAAATTGATATTCCATATCGATTATGATGATGGATTCGTTGCCTATGTAAATGGTCACGAAATTGCAAGGATGAATCTAGGTAACCCGGGAGAAGAAATTCCTTTTGATCAGGGAACAAATGACTTGTTGCACGAAGCAGAGATGTATCAGGGAGGATCTCCTGAATATCATGAAATTATTGATCCCCAGACGATTTTAGTTGAAGGTATTAATGCAATCGCAATCCAGGGGCATAATGTTAGTCTTACTTCTTCCGATATGTCTTTGATCCCGTTCCTGTCTATCGGAAGGTCCGGTTCAGGATATACCGAACAGGTATCTCCGTATTTATCATTTCCAGACGAAGGTTTACATACCAATTTCAAATTGAAAGCCGATGGTGAGAGTTTTTATTTGTTTGATCCTTTGGGTGTGCTGGTTGATTCTGTAGGTGCTACCCTGCTACTTAGCGATGTTTCATACGGAAGGAAACCAGATGGCACGGAAAATTGGTTTTATTTCGGAGAGCCTACCCCGGAGGGGCCGAATAATACCCAGGGAGTCGATCAGCAGACCGGAGATACAGTTGTATTTTCTGTTATTGGAGGAAAGCATTTGGGAGGTACCTCGGTCTCTTTATCTTCAAGCAATCCCTCAGATCCTATTTATTATACTCTTGACGGTTCAATACCGGGAACGGATGATAATCTTTATACCGGACCTATACAAATCAATAGCAATACTGTTTTGCGTGCAAGGATTCTGGATCCTTTAAGTTTACCCGGCCCGGTTGTTACAAACACGTATGTTACAGAATATGATCATGATTTCCCAATTGTTTGCCTGTCCACCGAGCCTGATAATCTGTGGGATGAGATTACAGGGATCTATGTTCTTGGGCCAAATGCCGAACCCGATTATCCTTATTTTGGAGCTAATTTTTGGCAGGAATGGGAAAAACCGGTTCATTTTGAGTTGTACGATGTTTCGGGAGAGAAAAAAATAGATCAGGGTGCAGGTACAAAAATATTTGGTGGCTGGTCGCGCGGAAGCGACCAGAAATCCATGTCCCTTTTTGCACGCAGTCAGTACGGCAAAGGTTCCTTTGAATACAAATTTTTTGCAGACAAACCAATTGAAAAATTTGAAGCTCTTGTATTGAGAAACTCAGGCAATGATAACATGGGACTTCAGTTTCATGATGGATTTATGACCGGCTTGACCAGTAAAATGAATACCGACAGACAAGCCTTTCAGCCATCCGCATTTTATTTGAACGGAGAGTATTGGGGAGTTTTGAATATCAGGGAAAAAGTGAATGAACATTTCATAGCGGAAAATCATCATGTAGACCCTGATGCTGTAAATCTGCTTGAAAATGCCGGTAATGTAATTTTCGGGGACAACCAGGAATACCTCGAAATTATCAACTATCTGAATTCGCATTCCTCACTTTACGACAATAGTGTCTATACATGGGTAGCAGATAAAATTGACTTTGATAATTTCATCCAGTATCAGTTGACAGAGATCTATATTAACAATCGTGATTGGCCGGGAAACAATATAAAATTCTGGAAAACCAATTCTGTTGAGAGCAGATGGAGATGGATATTATTCGATACCGATTTTGGTTATGGGATCTGGGATGTAAACGATTACAATCTGAATACTCTGGCTTTTGCCCTGGAGCCGAACGGCTCCGGTTGGCCAAATCCTCCGTGGTCTACCTTATTTCTACGGAGGATGGTTACCAATATCGGATTCAGGTACAATTTTATCAATCAATATTGCGACAGGCTTAACCTGGATTTTTTACCATCTGTTGCTATTGCCCAACTGGATTCATTAAAGGATTTGTTTAGCCAAGAGATTGTGTATCATTTCAACCGCTGGTGGGGTTCATACGGAGACTGGGCCTCAAGAATTGAAGATAAAAAAACATTTGCCCTGAGAAGACCTAATTACTCACGTGCGCATATGCAGAGTGTATTCAATCTGGGAAATGAACTACAAATTACGATTAATGTATCTGATGCCGATGCCGGAAAGGTCAAGTTGAATTCAATCTATCCGAAAGATTATCCATTCTCAGGAATATATTTTGAAGATGTTCCCATTAAAATGACGGCGATCCCAAAGGCAGGATATAAATTTGTCAGATGGGAAGGAACATTGAATTCAACGAATATAAGCATCAACTATGACATGTCTGCCGGTGGTAGTTTTACTGCTGTCTTTGAAGAAGCCGGAAGTTCAGACATTTCTGTTGTTATAAACGAAATCAATTACAATTCTGCACCAAATCTTGACACCAAGGATTGGATAGAAATAGTGAACAACGGACAGGCAACAGTGAATTTGAATGGTTGGCTACTAAGTGATACAGGACCGGATGACGGATTTTACTTCCCATCCATCGCAATGGCACCTAATGATTATCTGCTGATTTGTCGGGATCTGGAAGCTTTTCGCACATTTTATCCCAATCGTCAAAACTCTCTCGGAGATATGCCTTTTGGTCTGAGCAGCAATGGCGATATGATTCGGTTGTATGACGATGAAGGTTACCTTATGGATGCTGTTGATTATTATATTTATTCCCCATGGCCCGAAAATGCCAATGGAACGGGAGCAACCATTGAGTTAATACATCCTTCGTTAGATAATACAAAAGGTGAAAACTGGCAGGCGATCGGAATCGGTGGTACTCCCTGTCAGCCAAATACAGGAGTATTATATCATGAAGAACCAAAAATACCAGATCCCTTAACTTTATCATTTGAATGTTTTCCAAATCCGTTCAGCGATTTCACTACAATACAATTTAGTGTATATTTGGATGGAAATTATCGTCTGGAAATATTTGATATCAGCGGAAGACTTGTCGATGTGCTTGTGAACGAATATCTTACCGGTGGGACATATTACATTGATTGGTACGGGAACAATCAATACAATGAACATTCCGGGAATGGTATATATACTGTTCGTCTTTCCGATAAGAACAATGTTGAGACAATTAAATTAATAATGCTTAAATAATATGAATCGATGAAAACTATTACTACTTTTTTTCTTGTCCTTCTTCTTGGTATAGGATTTATTGCTTGTGAAAAAGATCCGGGCAAAGGGGGAACTTCAACAATACGGGGTAAAGTAATAATCAGGGAATACAACCGTGATTTTACAATTCAGAAAACTCCTGATTATCCCGGAGCAAAAGAAGATGTTTTCATTATTTATGGCGATGATGCGGTATATGGAGATAAGTTTGAAACCAATTATGATGGAATATACGAATTTAATTATTTGAGAGAGGGAAGTTATACAGTCTATGCATATTCAAAAGACTCAACAAAAAATTATGATTTAACTTCAGAAGAAATTCCTGTAATACGGCAGGTTGAAATTACTGCGAAAAATCAAACTGTTGAGGTTCCGGATATCATTGTCCTTAAATAGTAACAGATTCTGCGATGTTTAGAAGAAGTTTTTCATTTCTCATACTTTTGTTGCTTCCGGTTTTTGCAATGGGCCAGGAAAAAGATTTTCGAACCTGGTGGGATTTTGAACTTGAAGGCGAGCTATTTAAACTGGTAGATTTTTCTGTGACTCCCGAATTCAGACTTTGGGATAACAGCACCCGCCTGGAAAGTTTTCTTGCAACGACGGATGTATCAATTCCTGTTGCGAAATTTTTACGTTTTGGTGTTGAATACAGGCATGAGATAAACTATAAAAGAGTAGATCTGACAAGAAACTTAAACCGATTCGGCATTTATGGTGAACTGGATCACAGTATTGAGCGATTGAGAATAGCATACAGGGCTATGTACCTGAATGAGTACACGAATATTTACCGGGATGAAGAAGGAAAGATCCCCGAATCGATGCACAGGCATAAAATCAGTTTTAAATACAGGAGAAAAGGTTGGGATATAGCTCCAATGGCATCAGCGGAAATGTTTTATACCATCAGACCGAGGTGGAACAACTACCAGCAGAAACTGAGAATTACTGCAGGTCTTCAATATCGGTTAACCAAAGATATCAATATCAACCTGCAATACAAATATCAGCAGGAATATTATGAAAATAATCCGCTGACTTCACATATTATAAGTACCGGTATTGAATACGAATTGTAGTTTGGGTAATGATATAAATTAAAAATATAAGCACTCTGATTTGAGTGCTTTTTTAATGGTAAAAAATAAATCAGTAAGTGTAAAACATCAAGTAAGAACAACTATGAATGTATTGGTTGAAATTGCAGGATGGGCCGGATCATTTGTCATATTGCTGGCATATGGATTGTTATCTGCCCGTAAAATTTCAGGCAACTCCCGTCTTTATCAAATGTTAAACATTTTCGGGAGTCTGTTTCTGATCGTAAATACCATCTATCATCAGGCAATCCCTCCTGCAACATTGAATTTTGTCTGGCTTGGTATAGGGGTGTTTTCTTTATTCAGGTCAACCTCTCATCGGAGAGAGGCAGGATGATTTTAGCTAGATATCAAAAATCCGGTGAAGGTCACTTCTATATAGTTCATAATTTTTCCTGCATTCGTTATACAATTCTCTGATGCCTTGTTCCTGTGAAATTGATCCTGATTGGATTTTTCTTTTTATTCCATTCAGCTTTAACCTAAGTGAATGACTGGTCAAATTTGGAGTATCCGGTCTCAATAACAATTCACGCCATTCTTTGCGTTTGATGGAGGGAATCATGGTAAAACGATTTAGGCAGATTATTAACAAGTTACAAAAAATATTCATGAAAAAAAAGTTGATGCAGATTGTCATAATTGCTATTATAAAGCTGCCGGAAAGGATATCGGAAATCTTTGAACGTACAAATTGAATCTTCAAGCTTGTTTTTCAAATTGAATCGAGTCTGATTAACTATTGAAATGAAGTCTGATACTAACTGGAAATGAACATACACTAATTTAGATTTTAATTATTTCAATTAATTGTTGAAATTTACTCAATAACTTCATTCTAATATAAAACATACAATCATGAATGCTTTAAAAATCCTTTTTATAATTCTGTTTACATCTTATGTTGCAATAGCAGATGCAGTAGAATCTAAGATTAAACAAATAGTGGTATACCGTCAGGGGGCCAAGATAAGCAGAACAGCATCTGTAACACTTTCACCGGGTAACCAGGAGATCATCCTTGATGAATTAACTTCCACAATAGATCCGAATAGTCTTCTTGTGAATGTCAGGGGATCTGCCATATTGCTATCAGCCAGTGTACGTACAAATTTTCTCGGATACCGGAAACTTCCTCAAAGAATTAAGCAACTGGAAGATTCATTAATTCTTGTATCTGATAAAATTGACTGGTTGAATACCGAACAGGCAATATATATGGGAGAGGAAAAGCTGGTTGTTGAAAATCAGAAAATAGTGAATGAGGAAGAAAAAATTACGGCAACTGATATAGCCCAGCTAGCTGATTTCTATCGAAACCGTCTTACTTCCATAAAAAAGAAAAGCTACCAGAACAATATAGAATTGCGTGATCTGAATGAGAAGAAAAAGCGTATTGAACAACAACTTCAGGATCTTCAATATCAAAGAGGGCAGAAAATGGGAGAGGTAGTTCTGAATATCTCGGCTGAACAGGCTACCAAAATATCAGTAAACTTCTCATACATTTCACGAAATGCAGGATGGTCACCTTTGTATGATATCCGCTGCCAGGGCACAGACAATCCTATTGATTTGCTTTATAAAGCCAATGTATACCAGACAACAGGATATGAATGGAATGACATTGATCTTGTCATATCAACAGGAAATCCAACAGTCAATAACGAGAGACCTGTTTTAAATC
>CAZWFM010000065.1:0-8406 GCA_964633185.1 uncultured Bacteroidales bacterium
GATCAAAGCCATTCTTGAACACAAACCGGGTGAATTGTGGATAAGCACGGCCTACGGACTTTCACGAATGAGGTATAGATATGATACACTGACCAAAAAAATTGCTACTGATTTTAGAAATTACAATCAATCGGACAATTTACAGGATATCTTTTTCTGGGAACGTTCTGCCTGTAAGACTCATGACGGAGAATTGATATTTGGTTGCGAAAAAGGAATTGTTGTGTTCGATCCTGATGAGATCAAAGACAACAAACGGATTCCTGAAATATATATTACAGGCTTTAAATTGTTCAATAAACCTGTTTCGGTAGGGGATTACAATTCCATTCTTACCAAAAATATAAGTCAGACATCAGAAATCCATCTGAGATATAACCAGAATATCTTATCCTTCGGATTTGTGGCGATAAATTATATCGCGAATGAGAACAATCAATATACTTACAAAATGGAAGGTTTTGATGCTGATTGGGTGGAAGTGGGAAACAAACGGGAAGCCACATATACAAATCTTGACCCCGGGAAATATATATTTTGCGTTAAAGCATCGAATAATGATGGCTATTGGAACGAAGAGGGGACTTCCATAAAATTATTTATTTCACCGCCATTCTGGGAGACATGGTGGTTCAGAATTTTACTGGTTCTGGGTATCTTATCCATTGCACTATCTTACTACTTATTCAGGATCAATTTGCTTAAAAATCAGAATGTAATACTCGAGGAGAGGGTACGGAACAGAACTCATGAGTTGTCGGCGTTAAATACAGAGCTCGTTGAAAAACACAATCGTATTTTAGTACAAAACGAAGAAATCCTGACGCAAAATAAAGAAATACAGAACAAAACTGAAGAAATAAGTATGCAGAAAGAACTTCTTGAAGAACAAAAGAGCAAAGTTGAGAAAGCGTATGAAGAGTTGACACAATACAGGAATAAGCTGGAAGAGCTTGTCGATGAACGGACCAAGGAACTTATCATTGCCAAGGAAAAAGCTGAAGAATCTGATCAGTTAAAATCTTCCTTCCTGGCTAATTTATCGCATGAGATCAGAACTCCTCTGAACTCGATTATTGGTTTCACAGGTTTGTTTTTCGATCCTGAGATCAACGAAGACGAGAGACAAACATTTAAAACGATCATTGACAGTAGCAGCAATACACTATTAAGTTTAATTAATGACATCATTGATTTCTCTAAAATTGAAGCAAAGCATCTGGATATACATATAAATGATGTTTATATTAACAGCATATTCAATGAGCTTGAGAAAATCTACAATCTGGAGATTCAAAGACAAAAACCCAAGGAGCATAAAAAGATTGATTTCAGGATAAAAATTGACAAAAATATCCGGTCGCTGGTGGTTAAAACAGATGAAATGCGCCTGAAGCAAATCCTGTCAAATCTAATTAACAATGCGATTAAATTCACTGACGAAGGGTATATTGAAGTGGGTTGTCATATTTCCAGAACGGATGCAAATTATTTGGAATTCTTTGTAAAAGATACTGGCATTGGAATTAAAAAAGAAGATCAGGAAATTATTTTCCAGAGGTTTAGAAAAGTGGAAGATGACAGAGACTATCTATTCAGGGGTGCAGGCTTGGGATTAACTATTTGTCAACATCTCATAGAATTGTTAAATGGGAAAATCTGGGTTGAATCTCTGCCTGATGAAGGTTCAATATTTAAGTTTACTATTCCTCTTGATCATTTTTCAAAAGTGGATATAACAGATGAAGATCTTTCGGATAGTCAGGAAATACCTGTTCTGAAGAATAAAACAATCCTGATCGTTGAAGATGATTATGCAAATTATTCCTATTTGAACAAAGTTCTTTCAAAAACAAATGCTAAAATTCTTTCTGCTCAGAATGGAAAGCAGGGCGTTGCAATGTATTTGGAGAATCCTGACATAGATTTGATTTTAATGGATATCAAAATGCCTGTAATGAACGGCATGGAGGCTTTAAAAGAACTTAAGAAATTAAAAATAAAAATACCTGTAATAGCTCAGACAGCATATGCTTTTTCTGATGAAATAAGAAAAATCAAAGATGTCGGCTTTCATGATTTTATCTCAAAACCCATAGCTGGTAAGGATTTATATAACCTGGTTGCCAAACACATAAAATAACGATCAGGTAAATACACGTTAAGTTAATCCTAAGTTCTTTTTTTCCCCGAGGGACTATTCTTTTGAAAAAACAAGAATAACATCTATTTTTGGTTCCCGGAGAAAAGTATTATTCTGACATGAGTGTATTGGTTGACAGAAATTCAAGAGTTCTTGTACAGGGCATCACAGGCTCTGAAGGAAGTTTTCATACCGTGCAAATGCAAGAGTATGGTACAAAAATAGTTGCAGGTGTTACACCCGGTAAAGGAGGGCATAAGCACCTTGATGTGCCGGTATTTAACACTGTTCAGGAGGCAGTAAAAGCTACTGGTGCTGACGTGTCAGTTATTTTTGTTCCTCCTGCCTTCGCAGCCGATGCAATTCTGGAGGCGGCAGATACGAATATAAAGCTTGTCGTATGCATAACCGAGGGTATCCCCACCAGTGATATGATCAGCGTAAAACATTTTTTAAAAAGCAGTCAAACCCGACTTATTGGCCCAAATTGTCCGGGCATTATTACCCCTGATGAAACAAAAATTGGAATTATGCCTGGATTTATCCATCAAAGGGGGTCTGTGGGAATTGTATCGAGATCTGGCACTCTGACCTACGAAGCTGTTGACCAGATAACAAAAGAGGGATTGGGTCAATCGACTTGCATTGGAATAGGGGGGGATCCGATTGTTGGCACAACGATCCTGGATGCCATTAAACTATTTATGGATGATCCTGAAACAGAAGGGATTGTTATGATTGGTGAGATTGGAGGTAAAATGGAATCTGATGCAGCACGGTGGATAAAAGAATATGGAACGAAGCCGGTTGTTGGATTTATTGCCGGTAAGACTGCTCCAAAAGGTAGAAAAATGGGACATGCGGGTGCAATAATCGGTGGTGAGGAAGATACAGCAGCAGCTAAAATAACTGTTATGAAGGAATGCGGAATATTCGTTGTGGAATCTCCTGCAGATATAGGATCAGACATGGCCAAAGTATTAGCAAAATGAAAAACCTGTAATAAAAAAAGCCGTCATCTGACAGCTTTGTTCCAATTGTTTTTATATAGTAGGTATTTTTTTCTCCCTGCTGATTAAATTACTCTTGTTGCCAATCGTTCCAATTGTGCCCGGATAGAAAGTTTGCTTTTTACTGCATTTTCTTTTGCAATTTCAAATCCCATTGCTCCCTTGTCATTTGTCATAAAGCTTATGGTCGATCCTTGCGTTGTCATACCCCGTCTTTCAGTTACATAAAGCACACCGCCTTTGCTTTTACTGGCTAGTTCCTGCACTTTACTGCTATTCAGATTGTCGAGGTATACAATCTGATTGTTTCCATCAAGATCGTCGGCACTTTTACAGTAGACAATTTTATAAGAAGCATTGCCTACTTTTTTATTGATTGCTAAATTCTCAAGTTCAGTATGTACCCTTTTATCGCCAACAACAGCGATCTGGAAAATAGTTGCCGATGAACTATTGGGCCAATCGATCAATTTTGAAAAATTATACAGACTGTATGCTATAAAACGTTCTGCAGTGGAAACTTGCAGAGTTTGTTGTGCCATCAGAGATTTTGTAGTGATCAAAATAACCGAGAATAACAACAGCGGAAGGATAAATAATTTGGTCTTCATAATAATTTGTATTGATTTCAAGTTAGTTATTACAATTTACGTTAGAATAGATAAAATGTTTTCAAATTTGACAATTCTTTATTTCCAATAGATAGATTGTCAAATTCATTATTTGAACAAATCTTTGAATTATTGAAGGAACTTTGCTTATTTTGCTCGCTGATTAAAAAATTGGAATATGAAACTACTTAACGGAAAAACAGCAATAATAACCGGAGCAGCCCGGGGTATAGGACGGGCAATTGCCATCCGGTTTGCTCAGGAAGGTTGCAACATTGCATTTACTGACCTCCGCCTTGATGAAAACACTGAATCCCTTGTTAAAGAAATTGAAGGAATGAAGGTAAAGGTCAGAGCATATGCTTCCGATGCCAGTAATTTTACAGACACCGAAAAAGTAGTGAATGAAATAATCAATGAATTTGGTACCGTAGATATTTTGATAAACAATGCAGGAATAACAATGGATACCATTCTCATGAGAATGACGGAAGAGCAATGGGATACTGTAATTAAAATAAATCTTAAGTCTGTATTCAATTTCACAAAAGCCGTGCAGCGAACTATGCTTAAGAACAGAATGGGTTCCATTGTGAATTTAAGTTCGGTTGTCGGTGTTCACGGCAATGTAGGTCAGGCAAATTATTCTGCATCCAAAGCAGGGATCATTGGGTTTACTAAATCAATTGCGCAGGAGTTGGGTTCAAGAAATATAAGGTGTAACGCTGTTGCTCCCGGATTTATAATTACAGAGATGACTGCCATGCTATCGGAAGAGCAGCGTAAGGCATGGGAGCAATTTATTCCGATGAAAAGGGGAGGTACGCCTGAGGAAGTCGCCAATGTTTGCCTGTTTTTAGCCTCTGATCTGTCGTCTTATGTAAGTGGTCAGGTCATAAATATTTGCGGGGCAATGAAAACCTGAAAACAGTCTCTGGTCGCAAGTTACTAGTCTCAAGATTTCAAATCTCATCTATTCTCTGAATAACCGGATAATTGATTAGCTGATGAACTGGTAAACTGATTAACTGAGGTTTCATTACAAGCATTATGTTAAGTTAATAAATTCATTTCATCAAATGCCCGATTCATCGATTTATCATTCCAATAATCCAGAACAAATAACCAGTAACCCTAAACTCAACTACTCAACTAACTCACAACTCCAAACTGATCACCGTTCACCGATTCTCCGATTAATTACAATTACACAGTTCCACGATTACACAGTTAAGCAACTCCAAACTCAAAACACAAAACTCCAAACTCAAAACACAAAACTCCAAACTCAAAACACAAAACACAAAACTCCAAACTCAAAACACAAAACTCAAAACACAAAACACAAAACTCTAAACTAACTATTAAATACAAGTATTTTACTATTTTTGGCTTTTTTGGATAGTATAACGAATGCTTATATTACAAAACGCAATGTTGATCATCCTTTTTGTTGGCAAGTTTTTTAAGGGATTGTGGGAGCATCATCTTACCTGTGGTTACAATGCTCCGTTTATTCTTATTATGAGCATAATCGTGTTCAATTTTATTTTGGAGCGTGTACTTTCCTTCCTGAATTCTAAGCGATACGATGCGGAATTGCCCGATGAAGTGAAGGATGTTTATGATTCCAGGCAGTATAAGAAGTCACAGAAATACAAAATGGTAAATGAGCGGTTTTCTCTTATTACCAGCACATACAGCTTTATTCTGATTGTAAGTATTCTGGTATTCCATGTATTTGGGTATGTAGATCAATTGACACGAACCATAACATCCAATCCCCTGTTGGTGGCTCTATTGTTTTTTGCATTCATTATGCTTGCTTCCGATATTCTAAATACGCCTTTTGCACTTTATGATACCTTTGTAATTGAAGAAAAGTTCGGGTTTAATAAGACAACCTTAAAGACTTTTTTTCTTGATAAGATCAAAGGATGGTTTTTAGCTGCCATTTTGGGAGGCGGAGTAACAGCTTTGATCATTTGGTTTTATCTTCTTACCAGGCAAATGTTCTGGGTATATGCATGGATAGCAGTCTCGGGAATCATGATATTCATTAATATGTTTTCTTCCACACTCATTGTTCCATTATTCAATAAGCAAACTCCGCTGGAAGAAGGACCCCTTCGAAAGGCAATCAGCAATTTTTGCAACAAAGTGGATTTTAAACTGGACAATGTGTTTGTTATTGACGGATCGAAACGCTCTACCAAAGCAAATGCCTATTTTACCGGATTGGGATCAAAGAAACGAATTGTATTGTATGACACCTTGATCGACGATCTTTCAATAGATGAAATTGTTGCCGTACTTGCCCATGAAATAGGCCATTATAAGAAAAAGCATTCCAGGTTGAATATTTTATTGGGTGTTGTTCAAACCGGCATCACGCTGTATGTCTTTTCGTTGTTTACTGTAAATCCCATGTTATCCTGGGCACTGGGAGCCAAAGTCCATAGTATTCATATGGTAATCCTTGCTTTTGGAATTATTTACAGTCCCATTTCAACCGTTGTCGGACTGGCATTAAACCTTCTTTCCCGCTTTAACGAATACCAGGCAGATCGTTTTACCAGAAAACATTATGATGCAAAATACCTGGTCAGTGCACTGAAAAAATTATCTTCCAAAAGTCTGAGCAATCTTACACCTCACCCTGTCTATGTTTTCTTTCATTATTCGCACCCTACACTAATGCAAAGGATCAGGGCTCTTAAAAAGGAATAATGCGTTTCTCTTCAGATGGGTTTTCATTCTTTCTATCCCTGGTTTATTTCAAATTCTAACTTAGGAAGGATGCATACTAAATAACCTGCGTTAAATACTAAAACGATGCAGGAAAGTTTTTCATTGTTTTTTAATATTACTATAAGTTACGTGTTAATAATCATGTAAATGAATCAATAGTAAACTAAAATCCAATATTCATGAAAAAATGTAGTTCTTTTTTTTCGGTAGTCTTAATAGCTCTGGCATTGTTGTCATTCAGTTCCTGTAAAAAAACCAAGGATGCTTTAACCTATAATTGCGATGAGCTTGCGAATGATTTTATTACAACATATCAGGCATACCTGATGAATCCTACTCAGGAAAATTGTGAAGCATTTGTACAAGCTTTTGATGATTATTTAGATGGTTGTGGAACATCATTAACACCCGCGCAAAGACAAGAATACCAGGATGCTGTTGATGCTGTAGACTGTTCCAATTAATTTGTAATAGGTTACTCTATTCCTTTATGAGAATTCCGGTATGCTTTTACAGCAACCGGAATTTTTATTTTCAGAACAAATACGGGCAATACGCTTATTTCTTTATTTTTGCAGGATCATTGATCTGTTTACGATTGAATGATTTTCAGCGTTTATGCTTGATAGAAACAGAAATCATAATGAATTGTAAAAATAAAATGTATTGTACGCAGATATAATTACCATAGGCGATGAGATACTGATAGGTCAGGTAGTGGATACCAACTCGGCTTTTATTGCTTCAGAATTGAATTCCAGTGGGATCAGGGTACGCATGATCCATTCGATTGCCGATTCCGCTGACGATATAAATAAAACTTTAGATGAGTCTATACAAAATTCTGATATAGTTATACTTACAGGTGGTCTTGGACCAACCAATGATGACATTACAAAGAATACACTTGCTGCCTATTTTAATAGCAGGCTGGTTCTTCATGAAGAATCTCTCAGACACATTCAGGATTTTCTTTCGTCAAAAGGAGTGAAGGTTACGGAGAGAAATACAAAGCAAGCCGAAGTTCCTGAAAATTGTAAAGTTCTGGTCAACCGGAGCGGCAGTGCCCCGGGAATGGTTTTCAGGAAAGCGAATAGCATGATCATTTCTTTGCCCGGAGTACCATACGAAATGAAAGCTCTTGTAAAGGAAGAAGTCATTCCCTTATTACACAAAGAATTTTCGTTGCCTTACAGATTGCACAGAACAGTCCTGACAACAGGAGTGGGAGAATCGGTCATGGCCGATACTTTGCAAAGCTGGGAGAAAACATTGCCTGAGGATGTAACACTTGCTTATTTACCAAGTCCGGGTTTGTTGAGGTTGCGTCTGTCTGTTTCAGGAACTGATAAAGAAAGAACTGAAAATCTGCTGAACAGAAAACTTACCGAACTGATGGATCTGGCCGGTGAAAAGAACATCTTCGGGTTTGATGACGATACTCTGGCATCGGTGGTAGGCAAATTGCTACTGGGAAAGCGTGCAACTCTTTCCGTAGCGGAAAGTTGCACGGGTGGCAATATTGCGCACATGATTACAGGTGTTCCGAGGTCGTCAGCTTATTTTAAAGGATCAATTACAGCCTATTCCAATGAGATCAAAATAAACACCCTGGATGTTAAAGAACATGACATTCAAACCTGTGGAGCCGTAAGCAGGGAAGTCGTTGAGCAAATGGCCAGAGGCATACAGACAAAATTTGAGACGGATTATGCCATTTCTACATCAGGAATTGCTGGTCCGGATGGAGGTACGGAAGAAAAACCCGTAGGTACAACATGGATTGCCATAGCGACTCCAGCGCAGGTAATCTCAAAGAAATTTATGCTTGAAGAACATCGCGGAAGAAATATTACCAAAGCCTCTCTTTATGCATTGAATATGCT
Source organism: uncultured Bacteroidales bacterium (assembly GCA_964633185.1). Classification (GTDB taxonomy): domain Bacteria; phylum Bacteroidota; class Bacteroidia; order Bacteroidales; family UBA10428; genus UBA10428. The sequence continues at coordinate 8,402 of CAZWFM010000065.1, forward strand.
GCGCA
>CAZWFM010000066.1:0-3096 GCA_964633185.1 uncultured Bacteroidales bacterium
TCAATAAAACACTTACTCAAAAACAGAAAGTAGTTGTTCTTGTCCGTTTGTTTGAGATCATCAATGCCGATCGAAAATTTACCGATCAGCGAATGGCTATTATTAATACTGTTGCTGAAGTATTTAATATCTCTCAGGTAGAATTTAAAAGTATCGAAACTTTTGTAATTAAAAATGAAGCCTTTGAACTTGATGATGGAAGTATTCTGATCATTAACGAAAGAAACGAACGTTATAAGACCGCAAAAAGAATCAAAACAAAACACCTCGACAAAGACATATTTGTCTTGCGTGTTACAAGTGTTGACTTATATTTTCTAAAATATACCGGAAAGGAAGACCTGTTTTTAAACGGCCTGCCTATCAATTCATCAAGAATTTACCTGTTTGCCAATGGAAGCACTGTAAAACTCACAAAAGGAGCACCTGTTTATTACAGTGATGTTGTTGCGCACTTCATGGCAGATATTACTTCCAGTAAAATTTCATACACTGTCAGAAATATAGACTTTAGATTTCCCAATGGAAATTCAGGTCTTAAAAATATTAACTTCTCAGAAGGACACGGGCGGCTGATTGGAATCATGGGAGCCAGCGGTGCAGGAAAAACAACATTGATTAATGTACTTTCAGGCATTGACCAACCTACCGAGGGAGAAGTAATTATAAATGGATTGGATCTTCATAAGGATAAGGAAAAACTCGAAGGAGTTATCGGACTCATCCCTCAGGATGATTTATTAATTGAAGAGCTTACGGTTTTTGAAAACCTCTATTACAATGCGAAACTGTGTTTTAAAAATAAATCGGATGAGGAAATTACCTCCCTTGTAAATAAAACCCTTACGAATCTGGGACTTTCTGACCGGAAGGATCTAAAGGTAGGATCTCCACTGAAAAAGATGATCAGTGGCGGACAGAGAAAACGCCTGAACATTGCTCTTGAATTGATTCGTGAGCCCTCCATTTTATTTGTTGATGAACCCACCTCCGGTTTATCATCCCGGGATTCTGAAAACGTAATGGATCTGCTCAGAGAGCTGACACTGAAAGGTAAATTAATTTTTGTAGTGATTCATCAACCATCGTCCGATATTTACAAAATGTTTGATAAAATGATCATACTCGATACCGGAGGTTATATGATATATTATGGCAATCCGGTTGAAGGTATTATGTATTTTAAGAAGATGGATGCCCAGATCAACAGCGAAGTTGGAGAATGTCAAACCTGTGGAAACGTTAATCCTGAACTTCTTTTTAATATTATTGAAGCTCATGTGGTTGATGAATTTGGAAATTATACCGACATACGTAAGGTATCCCCTGAAAAATGGGAAGAAAATTACCAGTCTAATTTTTCACCTGAAGAAGTTGAAACCATATCGGAAAAACCACCCAAAGCACTGAATATCCCCAATTGGCTTTCGCAATTAAGAATTTATGGGATCCGCGATTTTCTTTCAAAGATAAGTAACCGACAATACGTACTGCTAAACTTAATCGAAGCTCCTGTACTTGGTTTTATTTTATCATACCTCATTAGATACATCGAAGATCCCAACTCGAAAATTTATATTTTCCGGGTCAATGAAAACCTGCATATTTTTATATTCATGTCGCTTATTGTTGCGCTGTTTCTGGGCTTGATGGTAAGTGCCGAAGAAATAGTAAAAGACAGGAAAATACTGAAACGGGAAAAATTCCTTAACCTGAGCAGATCAAGTTACCTTGTCTCAAAGATCTTTATCCTATTCATCATCAGTGCCATCCAGACATTTCTCTTCGTGATCATTGCAAACAGTATCCTGGGTATTAAAGGAATGAACTTTGTCTATTGGTTCACACTATTTTCCACAGCAGCATTTGCAAACATACTTGGTCTTAATATTTCTGCCACTTTCGACTCGGCAGTTACTATTTATATCCTTATCCCATTGCTCATGATTCCCATGATGATACTCAGCGGTGCCATGTTCAGCTTTGATAAACTCAATCAGAAAATCGGGCGTGTTGATAAGGTACCATTCATCGCAGAATTTATGGTGACAAAATGGGGCTATGAAGCCCTTATGGTTCATCAATTTAAAGACAACAAGTTTACCAGGGAGTTTTATGATCTTGAAAGGCTGGAAAGTATGGCTGATTTTAAAAAAGTATATTACATTCCTGAAATGCGTAACAGACTGAGCAGAATTGACAAAGAAATAAGGAATATTGATCAGGTTGATGCTACAAAGAGCGACCTTAAACTACTGATCAATGAAATAAAAAAAGAGAATAAACGAATCGGATTGATTGCTGATGAACCTGCTCTTAAGCAAAATGGAGAATTGCTGATTAAACCTGTCTTTTTTAATACTATTGATGAACTTGACAAACAAAATTTTGATCCTAATACCGCAAGAAGGATATTTGAGTACCTGAAACAACTTGACAATTTTTATGGAAATGTTTTCCAGTTGGCCAACAGAAAGCGTCAGAACAGTATTACATATCTTCTTGAAAATTATCCGGAAAAGTATCATGAACGCAGAGATCGTTATTTCAATGAAAGCATTGCCGACATATTAAAAAAAGTATATGAAAAAAATAAAATACTTGAATACAAGCATCAACTGATTCAACATATAGATCCGATCTATGAAATACCTATTCCTTCGCACGCCTTGAGTTTCAGAACACATTTTTTTGCACCGCAAAAACATTTTCTTGGAACGTATTATGATACCTACTGGTTTAATATGGTTGTGATTTGGATACTGACCTGTATATTATATATCCAGTTATATTTCGATATATTCAGAAAATTACTTGGCCTTGGGGAAAACTTGAATAAAAAATAGATTTTTACTAAAACAGATTTTTAATATCTTTATACGAATTGTTACATTTGTTTAATCCGCAACAACAAATACAGAGAGCTATGATAAAAAGAATTTTTGCGCTTCTTGTTGTCAGCCTTTTACTTTTCGCTTGTAAATCGGGAGGAGAACGAAAATCAGAAGATGAATTTGAAGTCCCCGATGATATTGTTAATGAAGGCGTATTAGAAATTTCTGAAGAAGTTATGCAGAATATCGTTCAGAATATTTC
>CAZWFM010000066.1:3196-4724 GCA_964633185.1 uncultured Bacteroidales bacterium
CATCCTGAAATTGCAGAAAGAATTGGAGAACAGAAAATTATTATGGATCAGCTAATGCTTATTCTTGAAAATTACAAATCTGATAAGTATTTCCGCAAACTGATTGAAGATCTTACTGTTATAAAGGATGAATTTAACGATATTACGATCACTATCATAAAAGGAGAACCAGAAGCTATTGAGGAAGACGGAATGTTGGTTATCGTGCAAAAAGATGTAAGTATGGTTGAAATTTCAGACGAAAGACTGAACAGCATAATTGAAAAAACAGAACAAATCCGAAACAAGCTAATCAGTAATTAATATGAAAAATATCCTGAAATACATATTCCTTTCATTAATTTTCTTTACGAGCGAAGTAATTGCTCAAGACAATGTTGAATTAGTTGCTCAGTGTGCCGCCAGTGCCGGAAATGTTACCTATTTAAAAGATTTTATTGTAAAATTGGACGCTGGAATTCCAGGAGGAAAGCCACCTTCAGCTAAGTTTTCAATGGTTCTGAGTAAAAACACACAATATCGCTTCTCAATATGTACTGCTCCTGATTCTGAGGGAGAAGCTATTCTTCAGCTTTTTGATATGAATGTATTGCAAGGTAGTACCTATATTAGTGCAACCGGTAAAGAATTTCCTTTTTTTGATTTCAAGTGTCAAAAGACAGGTGTTTACCACGTATTTATTTCTTTTAAGGAAGGTAAGCCTGGAGAGGCTGTTGGAATTTTGTCTTTTGTTAAAAAACTCTGATCCAAACAGAAATATCATTACTACAAAAAAGCTGTCTTTTCCCGACAGCTTTTTTTGTCAGCCAAATACATTCAATGCCAAAGGTGCAATAAGAAGAAGTATAAACAGGACATTATTAAGAAAATTATTCCTGCAATCACCAAAATAGGAAGATAAAAGTATTGATGCAGGTATTGATAAAAGTATAAATATCTCGATTCCAACCGAAGGAATGCATATGTACATTAAAAGAACATTAATAAAAAAGTAAAACCCCAATTGATAATACTTCCTAACCTGAACCTTAGCTGTTGCATATACGCGCAAAGCATGAAAATTTGCTATAATCATTACAAAAAGATACAATCCCAGTGCGGCCAAAAATTGCCAGTTAAAACTTACAACTTTATCAAGCGCGAACCATTGAAAAAGCATATCTGCCATCTCCTTTACTGATTTATCCAGAATAAAATACCCTGTAAGAATATAAAGAAATGGAAGTGATAATCCAATAAGTGTATACAATAGCTCTCTCCAATTGAATTGACGAAGAGTACCCTGCGAAATCCATAGGAAGGGCAACAAGAAAATGATGTTGAAATAAAATAAACTCGCTATTGCCAATAATATACCCGCATCCAAATACCTCAGAGATGCTTTATGATCTGCAGAATTTTCAAATATTCGTTGAATTATAATCAGGATAAAAACAACTGCTATTAATATTTCTGAAAAAAGCTCCTGATGCAATGCAAAAGAGGAAACAGAAATAACAAAAACTGCAGGAAATTGAACCCTGTTTTG
>CAZWFM010000066.1:4734-6940 GCA_964633185.1 uncultured Bacteroidales bacterium
TACTTGTTAAATAAAATCCTGCAAAAAGTAATATTAATGCTGTAAAAAAGGATAATATGAAACCGGAATTATCCAGCTTAAAAAGTAAATTCTTATAATTTGCCAGAAAGGGTAATAGAAAGGGGATGGGCAAATTTTGTTGTTTCGTACGAACAAGGTAAACACTATAAACAGAAAGAAAAGAATAGAAACCAATGAATAGAATAAATGCTTGCTGATTTCTACGAAATAGTTTTATCATACCATTTAATAAAAAAAACTATCATAAATATCTATTCCCGGTTAAAATTCTAAATTGCTAATTGATGTGAGTTTGAAATATAACCAGCAATAGAGAAATAATTAAAATGAGCATCTTAGTGTACCCCTGCCTGCCGGTTTTCCCGCCCGTGATGTGTTTAACTGCCTTTGGCAGTCATGGCAGACAGGAACACAGAGTTTTCACGAAGATTCGTATAAATAAAATTTTAAAAATCAAAGATTAAATCTGATGCTTATATTGAACTCATGTTAATTATGACAGTTTTCAGATAAGATCATCCTTACTATAAAAGGGCATCTAATTTCTTTACGAGTGTACTTTTAGGAACAGCTCCCACTTGCTTATCTTTTATTACTCCATCTTTGAAAAACAATATCGTGGGTATGTTTCTTATACCAAACTTGCTGGCGACCCGGGGATTGTTATCAACATCCAGTTTTCCAACAATTGCCTTATCCTTGTAATCTTCTCCTATTTCTGCAACGATCGGTCCAACCATAAGACACGGGCCGCACCATTCTGCCCAAAAATCAACAATTACAGGTTTATCTGCTTTCAAGACAATTTCCTCAAAATTTGAATCATTTAATTCTAATGCCATCTCAATTGTATATTTATTAATTAATATCTCTCCACTGTATATAACAAATTTAATAAAATTCGAAAGCTGCTCAACGACAAATGATCAACTAACTTTAAACTCTATCTCGGATTTTGTATTAAGGTATTCTATAAGTTCATTTGTGACTGAAACCGACGTATTCCTTGAAAACATTTCTAAAGTTATACCTTCTTCTTCATCATAAATATAAAATTTAACGTTCGTTTTTCCATTGTATTGATTTGTTTTTTCGCGAATTTCCTTAATAAATTCTTCATTTATATCTTTTAATGCTACCCTGATCGCAAGATTATTAACGATCTCCTCTCTTGCATTGTTCAAAATAATCATAGATCTTACTTTGAACTCCCATGAATCTGAATCTCTGCGCCATTGGCTCGGCTGCAAAACTCCCTTTATTAACAGCGAATAACCTTCATACATGTACTTTCTGTAATCTTCATAATCTCTTCCAAAAAGCATAAACTTATAAGAATCCGTGTAATCCTCAACAATAAAAGAACCAAAAGGCCTTCCTGTTTTGGTTGTTAAATGTTTTACCCCAGTTACCAAACCGGCCACTGATAGTTCTTTCCCTTTAATATGATCAATATCCTTCAATTCTGACAGGGTGCAATTTGTGAAGTTATCGAGTTCGAGTTTGTAATCATCAAGAGGGTGTGATGATAAGAAAACACCTATAAGGTCCCTTTCCTTATTCAATTTTTCCAATGGAGCCCAGGGTTCTCCATTTTGAATTTCAGGTTTTTTCTGAGCATTGATATAGCTTGAATCATCATCAAAAAGAGTGTTTGTCTGCTGTGATTTGACCAGATTACCATACCGAATTAACTGATCTATTAATGTCAGGTTTTCTCTGTCTGTAAGAAAATACTGATACCGGTCAATTTCTTTAAAACTGTCAAAACCTCCTGCCATAACAAGGGCTTCAAGACTTCGTTTGTTCACTGTATTCAGGTTCAGTCTCTCAACAAAATCATAGATGTCTTTAAACAATCCCCTTTTCTCTCTTTCTTCAATGATATGTTGTACAGCCGATTCTCCCAAACCTTTTATAGCTGCCAGTCCAAAGCGAATATTGCCATCCTTGTTTACTGTAAATCTTGAATGACTTTCATTTATGTCTGGTACCATAACATGCAAACCCATACGTTTGCACTCTTCCATAAAAAAGGTAATCTTTTTAATATCGCTTAAATTACGGCTAAGTACAGCTGCCATAAACTCAGCCGGATAATGTGCTTTCAAAAAGGCAGTCTGGTATGAAACAAGAGCATAACATGTAGAATGTGATTTGTTAAAAGCGTATTGGGCAAAGGCTT